>JBDSOK010000267.1:0-13764 GCA_039914845.1 Nitrospiria bacterium
CGAGTTGGGCGTCACGGTCCGCCATGCCCACTCGCCGCAAGCCAAGGGCCGAGTCGAACGGCTCTTCCGCACCTTTCAAGACCGGGTGATCAAAGAGTGGCGCCTCGCGAGGATCCGCACGATCCCCGCGGCCAATGCCTTCTTAGAGACGTATCTGCCCCGGTATAACCAGCGCTTTCGTGTCGCCCCGGCCGCGGCGGCGGACTTGCACCGGCCCTGTCCCGGTCCGACGGTCCTGGCCCAGGCGCTGTGTCGGAAAACGCCGCGCACGGTGCAGCCCGATGGCACGGTGGTCTACGAGCGCCAGTGGTTTCAGGTGGATGAACCGCGCTATCCGACACGGGTCGTGCTGGAGGAGCACTTGGATGGCAGCCGCCATCTCACCGTGGCGGGCCGTCGGCTCCGCTATCACCTGTTGCCCGCCCGGCCGGCTCGCGCCATCGCACCACGCCGGCCGCCCAAACGCCCGCGGGCGCCGTCGGCCCCCTCGGCGGATCATCCCTGGAAGCGGCGGCTCTTGCCGATGAGGAGGCCTCAACCCTAACCGGACATTTCTATCTTGGGAGAAAGCGGACATTTCTAAATTGGGTTGACAGAGCCGGTCGTCCGGCTTGATTCGCCGGCGGCGAGAGGAGTACACTCCCCGGCGGTGACGAATCGGTCGGAAGGGATTTATCGCTCCCAACGCCTCTACTTTCAGCACGCCTACGAGACGGGGCGCCATGGCTGGCCGACTGAAGGGATTTCCCGGATGGTGGCGCAATTTCTTCAGGTTCACGGGGGCACCGGGCGTTCAGCGCTGGATATCGGGTGCGGCGAGGGGCGCCATACCGCGGCATTTGCCGATGCGGGATACCGCGCCATCGGTCTAGACCTGGAGCGCGGCGCCTTGGCCAAGGCCCGCGCGGGGGGCGGAAAGGCTTGTCGTCGCGCCCGGTGGGTGCAAGCCGACGTCTTCGCGCTGCCGTTTGGCGCCGCGTCCTTCGACGTGGTGATCGACTACGGATGCCTGCATCACATCCGGCGCCGCGACACCGGACGATACCTCGAGCAGGTGGTCCCCCTACTCAGCCCGGACGGCCACTACCTCTTGTCATGTTTTTCGACGCAGTTCAAACACCATCCGGGCGAGCGGCGTCACCGAAACTGGCTGGTGCATCGCGGGCACTACGATCGTTTTTTCCGCCGGAGCGATTTTCCGTCGATCTTCGGCCGATGGTTCGAGGTGGTGGAGATCACCGAGGACCGTGACGGCTCCTACGTCTTTTTCAACGTGATGATGCGAAAACGTGCGATACCGGCACCCGAGGCGAGACGTCCCGCCCGCGGCCGTGTCGCCGGGAGAGCGGATGCCGGTTATCGCGTGCGTTAATGGAAGGTTTCTCCCCCTCGCCAAGGCCACCGTGTCGGTGGAGGACCGGGGCTTTCAATTCGGGGACGGGATCTACGAGGTGATCCGGAGCTATCGGGGGCGCTTGTTCCGGCTCGACGCCCACCTCGACCGGCTGGAGCAGAGCGCGCGCGGCATCCAACTGCGATTGCCCTACTCGCGGGCGCGGTGGACGCGATTGATCGGGCGGGCCTATGCGATGAGCGGTTATGCGGACGCCAAGATTTATATCCAGGTCACGCGGGGTCCCGCGCCGAGGGAGCATCGCTTTCCTGCCGTGGTCCGTCCCACCACCGTGCTGACGGTGCGTCGGATCGCCCCCCTGCCTGAACCGGTGCGCCGCCGGGGCGTCGCAGCGATCACCGTCCCCGATCTGCGTTGGGGGCGGTGTGACGTCAAATCCCTCAATCTCTTGGCGAACGTCCTGGCCCGGGAGCAGGCCCGCCGCGCCGACGTGTTTGAGGCGCTCTTGGCGCGCGAGGGGATCGTGACCGAAGGCGCCATCAGCAACTGCTTCGCGGTCATCGGGGGAACAGTCATGACCTCGCCCGCCGACCCGTCGATCCTGCCCGGCATCACCCGTGCCGCCACGCTGGAACTCATTCGTCGTGAAGGTGTGCCGCTGACTGAACGGGCCCTCACCGTCGAAGAATACCGCCGGGCGGACGAAATCTTTCTGACCGGCACGACGATCGAAATCGTGCCGGTCGTGTCGTTGGACGGCAAGGCGATCGGGAGCGGGAAACCGGGGCCGGTCACGCAGATGCTGGCGCAACGGTTCGCGGCGATGGTGGAAGCCGAGTGCCCCGCGCCTCCCCCGCGCCGCCCGTCCACGGTTCGTAGGACGCGCGGATCATGACCCCTCATTTGCCTTGCATGCCGTGGGGAGGTTGTGCTACACTCCCGTCGCTTTTGCGTCCGATTTTTCATCATGCGAACTTGCGTGGCGGAGCAAAGTGGGCGGTTGTTGGCCCACTTTTTTTGTTTGCGGAGATGACGCGAGGATGACGACCATGGCGACACGGGAAGCCGACGCCGCAGTCTCTGGAGGATCCGGCTCGGACGAGGTGGCGGATCGCGTGACGCGGATCGCCGAGCCGATCGTCGCGGCCCTCGGGCTGGCCATTGCCGAGGTGCGCTATGGCGGCACTCGGGCCGGCGGAACGCTGCGCGTGACCATCGATAAGCCGGGAGGAGTGACGCTGGAAGATTGCACACGGGTGAGTCGGTCGTTGGGGCATGCCCTTGATGTGGAAGAGGCCATCGGCCATCGCTACACGCTGGAAGTCTCGTCGCCGGGTCTCGATCGGCCGCTGCATGGGCCGGGTGATTATGAGCGGGCGATCGGTCGGCTGGTCCGGATCAAAACCCGTCCACCTTGGGAGGGTCCTCGGGTCATGATCGGTCGCATCGCCGGGGTCGAATCGGCCGCGGTGCGGGTGGCGGTGGAACACGAAGAGGAGCAGGTCATTCCGTGGAGCGCGATTGCGCAGGCGAAGCTGGAAGTGGAATGGTGAGGACTCAAACGGTGTGTCTCGCTGAGGCGGGACGCCATGCACACGGGGTTTGTCCATGAATCGTGAACTGCTCTCGGTGATCGGGCAGATTGAGCGGGAAAAAGGCATCAAGGGCGAGAAGATTCTCCAGGCCGTCGAGCTGGCGGTGCAAACCGCCGCGCGCAAGCGTCACGGCGCCGGAGATAACATCCAGGTGCACATCGATCCGGAAACGGGCGAGATCGAGGTGGTTTCGCTGAAAACCATCGTCGAAACCGTGATCAATCCCAAGGCCGAGATCGGTCTGGAGGAGGCCCTGCAGATCGATCCCGGGGCCGAGCTGGGCGACGAGATCGGCGACCTGATGCCGATGGAGGACTTCGGCCGCATTGCGGCGCAGACCGCCAAGCAGGTCATTTTCCAACGCGTGCGCGAGGCCGAGCTCGAAACCGTCTATAAAGAATATTCGGTTCGTCAGGGGGAAATCATCAGCGGCATGATCCTCGGACAGGAACGCCGCAATTACATCGTCGATCTCGGGAAGACCGAAGCCCTGCTGCCGGTGAGCGAGCAGATTCCGCGGGAAGGCTATCGCCGCGGCGACCGGTTACGCGCCTATCTCTGTGAGGTCAAGCCGTCTTCGCGCGGGCCGCAGTTGATTCTGTCCCGGGCCTGTCCCGAATTCGTCAGCAAGCTCTTCGAACTGGAAGTGCCGGAAGTCGCCGAGGGCATCGTCACGATTCGGGGCGTGGTTCGCGAGCCCGGCGATCGGACGAAGATCTGTGTGTCCTCGCGAGATAAGGCGGTCGACCCGGTCGGCGCCTGTGTCGGGGTCAAAGGCGTGAGAGTACAAGCCGTCGTGCGGGAACTCCGCGGTGAAAAAATCGACATCATCACCTGGACCGACGATCCGCGAACCTTCATCGGCGAGGCGTTGAGTCCTGCGGTCGTCGAGAAGGTCGGCATCACCGAGGCGGAAAAATCGGCCATCGCCGTCGTGGCCGACCATCAGTTGTCGCTGGCGATCGGGAAAAAGGGCCAGAACGTGCGGTTGGCCGCCAAGCTGACCGGGTGGAAGATCGACATCATCAGCCAAAGCGAGTACGAGAAAGAGCGCATCAAGGATCGCGACCGGGAGATCAACGCCGCCATCGCCCATGAACAGGCGGTTCGGGACGAGCAGGAGGCGCGGCACGCCGCCGCGGCCCAGGCTCAGGCCGAGTCCGACGGCGCGGCCGACCCGTCGCAAGGCGCTCACACGTGAGGGGGAGTATCTCGTCATCGACGGCGGATCGGAAGGGATCAGCCATGAGAGTGTTCGAGCTGGCCAAGCAACTGAACAAAACGAGCAAAGAGTTGATGGCCGACCTTGCGAAGCAGGGAACCGTGCTCAAAAATCATATGAGCACGATCGACGAGGATCAGGTGGAAGCGCTGATTCGCAAGTATGCGCCCAAAAAGGACTCCTCCTCGGATCCGGTTGCTCCCCGTCGCGGTCACGTGCTGATTAAAAAACGCGCCGATGCTCCCGTCGAGGTCGCGCCCGCGGAACCGGTGATGCCTCCCGGGGCCCCCGAACCCGTGATGATGTCTCCCTCCCCCGCTCCGCCCGCGCGGTCCGCTCCGGACGTGTTCCGACCGCATGCGCCGGTCGTCGTTCCCCAGCCGCCGATGCCCGTGTTCGTCAAGCCCCAGGCTGCGGTCGCGCCGCCGCCGGCGGCCGCCGCCCCGCCGCGAAGTCCCGTGGCGGCGAGCGACGTGTCGGCCAAAGAGCGGGAAAAGGAACGAGAGAAAGAAAAAGACAAGCTGAAGTCCAAGCTGAAAAAGGGCGTCAAGCGCGAAAAGGAAGCGGTGGCGCCGGTCCAATTGCAGCAGGATGCGTTGGTCTGGCAGGATTTTAAACCCCTGCATCGCCGGGACGAGCGCCTTCGCGCGCAAATGAAGAAGGCTCATCACCCCTCGTCGGGATTGGATGCGACCAAACCCCGGAAAAAGACCGTGAAACTCCATGCCGGATTGACGGTCAAGGACTTGGCCGACCTCCTGGGTGTGAAGGCGACCCAGGTCATCGGCCAGCTCTTGTCCATGGGTACCCCGTCCACGATCAATCAGAGCGTCGATCTGGACGCGGCGGTGCTGGTCGCCGAGCACTTCGGCGTCAAGGCGGAAGGCGTCGCCGACCGCACGGAAGAGGAGATGATCGAGACCTCGCCCGATGACCCCACGCTTCGGACGACGCGTCCGCCGGTGGTGACCATCATGGGGCACGTCGATCACGGGAAGACGTCGCTCTTGGACGCCATCCGGACGACCAAGGTGACCGAGCAGGAGGCCGGGGGCATTACTCAGCATATCGGCGCCTATACCGTATCGGTCGGCGGCAAATCGGTGACGTTCCTGGATACGCCCGGCCACGAAGCCTTCACGAGCATGCGGGCGCGCGGAGCCAAGGTCACCGATCTGGTGGTGTTGGTCGTGGCGGCCGACGACGGGGTCATGCCCCAAACCGTCGAGGCCATCAATCACGCGAAGGCGGCGGATGTCCCGATCATCGTGGCCATCAACAAGATCGACAAACCCGATGCGCAACTCGACCGCATCAAAAATCAGCTCTCCGAACACGGACTGATCTCCGAGGCGTGGGGCGGTACGACGATTTTCGTCGAGGTTTCGGCCAAGAAGAAGATCGGTCTCGACACGCTGCTGGAGATGATTCTCCTCCAGGCGGACGTGTTGGAGTTGACCTCGAATGCCGATCGGCCGGCGGTCGGCGCGATCATCGAGGCGCGGCTGGATAAAGGACGCGGCCCGATGGCGACGGTGCTTGTCCAGCAGGGGACGCTGCGGGTGGGCGATCTCTTTGTGACCGGTAATCAGGCCGGCAAGGTCAGGGCGCTGCTGGACGATCTCGGGCGGCGGACGGCCGAAGCGGGCCCCTCGATGCCGGTCGAAGTCATCGGATTGGAGGGCGTGCCGCAGGCGGGTGACGTCTTCCAGGTCGTCAAAGACGATCGCACCGCGAAAGAGATTGTGGCCGCGCGCCTGGAGAAAGGCCGCGCCGTACCTCAGGCCCAGCCCCGGAAGATGACGCTGGAGGATCTCTACGGCAAGATCAGCGCGGGGGCGACGAAAGAGCTCACGATCGTGCTCAAGGCCGACGTCCAGGGTTCGGCGGAAGCGCTCAAGCATTCGCTGGAGAAGCTGTCCACCGATCAGGTGCGGCTGCGGGTGCTGCACGAGGGCATCGGCGGAATCACCGAGAGCGACGTCTTGCTGGCTGCGGCTTCGAACGCGGTGGTCATCGGGTTCAATGTGCGGCCGGAGAGCAAGGCCCAGGCGGTGGCGGAGCGCGAGACCGTCGATATCCGTACCTATCGCATCATCTATGAAGCGGTGGATGACGTGCGGGCGGCGATGGAAGGCTTGTTGGATCCGACCTTCAAGGAGCAGTCGTTGGGGCGGGCCGAAGTGCGGCAGGTCTTCATGGTGCCCCGCGCCGGCGCGATCGCCGGGTCCTATGTCTTGCAAGGGGTCATCAGCCGCGCCAGCACCGGCGCCCGGGTGATCCGCGACGGGATCGTGGTCTACCAAGGCAAACTCGGATCGCTGCGGCGATTTAAAGACGACGTCCGCGAAGTCCAGACCGAATACGAATGCGGAATCGGCATCGAGAATTTCAACGATCTCAAGGTCGGGGATATCATCGAGGTCTTTTCGATGGAGAAGATTGCCGGAAAACTGGCGTGAAGATGACGAGCGTTGGTGAGAGGCGTTGATCGTTGTTGGGTGTTTGTGACGAATAACGAATAACCGACAACCCACAACGGCTTCTCACCCCATGGTCATCGGCATCTGTCGTCTGGAACTCCATTTGGCCGACCGGCAATCGCTCAAGGAGAAACGACAGACGGTCAAGAGTCTGAAAGACCGCTTGCGTCGGGGGTTTAACATCTCGATCGCCGAAGTGGACGCTCACGAGTTGTGGCAGACTGCGGTCTTGGCCGCGGCCTGTGTCGGGGTGGATCGGCCCTATGTCAACGGGGTGTTGGACCAAGTCCTCCATGCCGTCGAGCGCGAACACGATCTGGAGTTGGTGCGGTCCAAGTTGGAGTTCATGTGATGTCGGACGGCGGCGGGGAATTCCGATGGGTGCCGAGTATAAGCGAACAGATCGCGTGGGCGATCTCATGCGCGTCGAAATCGCCGACGTCCTCTTGCGGAAGGTCAAAGACCCGCGGATCGGGTTCGTCACCGTGACGGGCGTCAAGGTCAGTCCGGACCTTCGTCATGCGACCGTGTTTATCAGTCTGCTCGATGAAGGGCGCATCGTGGCCGAGACGCTCAATGGATTGGGCCGCGCGGCGGGATTTATTCGCGGCGAGTTGGGGCGGCGGCTGAAGTTAAAGTACTCGCCTGAATTGGTGTTCAAGCACGACACGACCCCGCTCAAGGCGGCGGAGATCGAAGCGACGTTGGAGCAGTTGTCGGCCGACCGGACGGCCGAGGAGGACGCGCATGACGACGACCAAGACCGCAACTGACGCTCGATCGGTGGTCGAGGTCCTGAAGGCGCACCAGACCTTCAGCGTCTCGACGCATGTCAGCCCTGAGGGAGACGCCTTGGGATCGGCCATCGCGCTCGCCCTGGCGCTTCGTGCCGCCGGCAAGCAGGCCGAGGTGGTGATCAAAGATCGCGTGCCCGATTATCTGGATTTCCTGCCGCATGAGGGCATCGTCAGCCGGCACCCGACCCTTCCCCATGCCTACGACGTCCTCGCGGTGGTGGACTGCGGCGATCTGGAGCGCACCGGCATGTTCGAGCAGGCGCCTCCGCCGGTGAAGGTCGTCGTCAACATCGACCATCACATCACCAACCGCGGATTCGGCGGGGTGAATTGGATCGTGCCGGACGCCACCGCGTCGGGTCAGATGGTGTATGAGTTGATTCGTGCGTGGGGCATCACCGTGTCGCGCGAGATGGCCCTGTGTCTTTACACGACGTTATTGACCGAAACCGGGTCGTTCCGCTATTCCAACACCACGCCCACCACGTTTCGCATGGCGGCGGATCTGTTGGATTGCGGGGTGGACAGCGCCAAGGTCGCGCAGGCGCTGTACGAGCGGAATTCGCCGGGCCGTCTGCGCCTTCTGGGCGAAGTGTTGAAGGTGCTGGACCGTCATCCCGGCGGGAAGATCGCCTGGGTCACGGTCACGCAGGCCATGTTCCAGGCAACCGGCACCTCGCCGGAAGACACCGAGGAGATGGTCAATTACCCGCGTTCGCTGAAAGGGGTGGAAGTCGCGATCCTGTTCCGGGAGATCACCGCCACGCAGTATAAAATCAGCCTGCGCTCGCAGGGGCGGGTGGACGTGGCGAGCGTGGCGGGAAGCTTCGGCGGCGGGGGGCACCGTAACGCCGCGGGCTGCATGGTGTCGGGCGACCTGACAGCGGTCAAGTCGCGGGTCATCGCCGCCGTCGAGACGGCCGCGGCGCGTGAAGCGCCCTAGGAAGACCATGGACGGATTTCTCAACATCAACAAGCCGATAGATTGGACGTCGCATGACGTCGTGGCCAAGATCCGCGGCGTGCTCAAGCACGTCAAGGTGGGGCATACCGGCACGTTGGATCCGCTCGCGACCGGCGTCCTGCCGATTTGTCTGGGTCAGGCCACCAAGGTGGCGCAGTACCTCCTGGAGTCCGACAAGGAATATCGGGTCGTCATGCGCCTCGGCGCGACGACCGACACCCAGGACGCCACGGGCCGGGTGCTGACCCGCAGCGACGTGACGGTCGGGTCCGAGCGGATCCTGGCCGTCATGGCCGCCCTGATCGGTCCCATGTCGCAAATCCCTCCGATGTATTCCGCGGTCAAGGTTCACGGACAACCCCTGTACAAGGCGGCGCGCGAGGGCCGGACCGTCGAGCGGCAGCCGCGGCCGGTGCTGATCAGCCGTCTGGAGGTGCTCGGCATCGCGGACGGCGACGTGACCTTCGACGTGACGTGTTCGAAGGGCACCTATGTCCGCGTGCTCTGCGCCGAGGCCGGCGAGCGCTTGGGCATGGGCGCCTACATGCAATCGCTCGAGCGCCGCCGGGTGGGCCGGTTCGGGATCGCCGATGCGTTGAGCGTGGGCGACGTCCTGGTGGCGGCCCAGCACGGGACGGTGGCCGGATTGATCGTCGGGATCGACGACGTCTTGGATCATCTGCCGGCCGCCGAGGTCGATCGGGCCACCGCCGATCGTGTCTGTCACGGCGTGGCGGTGCCGGCGTCGAGTGTCCTCGCGTGGACGGGCTCCTGGCGAGAGGGGGAGCCGGTGCGAATCCGCGCGGGGGGTCTGACGATCGCGCTGGGAGTTCCCACGGCGGACCCGGCGGACATCCGTCCCGGCGGCGCGGGACGGCGGTTGACGATCGAGCGGGTATTGACCGGCGAACGGGCGGCCGATGCCGTGCCGGGCCGATCCAAGTCCGGTCGGGGAGGTGAGCGATGAGGGGATCACACGAAAGGAAAAGGGGCGCTCCATGTTGCAGAAAGAAGTAAAGCAGGGCGTGATCAACACGTACAAGCGGCACGAGTCCGATACGGGATCTCCTGAAGTCCAGGTGGCGATCCTGAGCAAGCGGATCGTGGAGTTGACCGACCACTTCAAGGCGCATGCGAAGGATCACCATTCGCGTCGCGGCTTGATCATGATGGTCAGCCAACGGCGCAAGCTCCTCGACTACTTGAAGAAAACGGACGTCGAGCGCTACCGCGCGTTGGTCAAACAACTCGAGATCAGGCACTAAAGTCACGTCAACACGCGGGCATGGCGGTTGGGGCGTCGTCGACGCCACCTCATGCTCGGTATTTTCCGGTCACGGCGTGGAGCGGTCCGCGTCGGTCCGTTTGCCTGTTTGCCGGTTCGCCCACCCCTTCCGTGGTCGGGCGCCCCGGCTAACCGGCCGACTGGCTGACGGCATTCCTTCCACGGCGATGGCCGACGCAGGCGCCCTCGATTCGGCGCGATAAGGAGCAGGAATGGTTGAGCGATTAGAAATGGATGTGGCCGGTCGGCGACTCACGATCGAGAGCGGCCGTATGGCCAAGCAGGCGGACGGCGCGGTCTTGGTGCAGATGGCGGATACGGTGGTGCTCGTCACCGCGGTGGCGGCCAAGGCGCCCAAGGCGGGGATCGATTTTCTTCCCCTGACGGTCGATTACCAGGAACGAGCCTATGCCGCCGGAAAGATTCCCGGCGGATTTTTCAAGCGCGAGGGCCGGCCGGCCGAGCGGGAAATTCTGTCCGGGCGGTTGATAGACCGGCCGCTTAGGCCCTTGTTCCCCAAGGGGTATTACCACGAAACGCAGGTCATCGCGTCGGTCTTGTCGGCCGATCAGAGCAACGCGACCGACTTTCTGGGCATCATCGGGGCATCCGCCGCGCTGTCGATTTCGTCGGCGCCGTTTCAGGGGCCGGTCGCGGGGATTCGGATCGGGCGCGTCGACGACCACTTCATCGTCGCCCCCACATTGGCCGACCTCGAACGCAGCACGCTGAACGTGGTGGTGGCGGGCACGCGTGATGCGGTCATGATGGTGGAGGGTGAAGCGTCCGAACTGCCCGAAGACGTGATGCTCGAAGCGATCATGCTGGCCCACGACCACATCAAAAAAATCATTCTGGTCCAGGACGAGCTGGTTCGACGCGTCGGCAAACCGAAGCTCACGGTCTCCAAAATCGCCCCCGATTCGTCCCTCGTCCAGGCCGTCCACCGCGAAGCCGCCGGTCCGGTGCGCGAGGCGTTGCTCATCCCCAACAAAACTGAGCGCTCGGAGCGGATGGCCGCCATTGCCGCCGGATTGTTGACGAGCGTGGGTTCGCCGGACGACGCGGCAAAGCAGCGCCAGATCATGGAAGTCTTTCACGACCTGGAGCGCGATCAGATGCGCCGCACGATTCTCGACAAGGGCGTGCGGGCCGACGGCCGCGGGCCGACCGGCATCAGGCCGATCACCTGTGAAATCGGTGTGCTCCCGCGCACCCATGGATCGGCATTGTTCACCCGCGGCGAGACCCAGAGTCTCGCGGTGGTAACGCTCGGCACCTCCGACGACGAGCAGCGGATCGATGCGCTCGAGGGCGAATCGACGAAATCGTTCATGCTGCACTACAACTTTCCGCCGTTTTCGGTGGGCGAGGCGCGGCCGATGCGGGGACCCGGTCGCCGTGAAATCGGCCATGGCGCCTTGGCCGAGCGCGCGCTCAAGCCGGTCATTCCCACCAAGGAGAAATTTCCGTACACGCTGCGCATCGTCTCGGACATCCTGGAGTCCAACGGCTCGTCCTCGATGGCCACGGTCTGCGGCGGCACACTCGCCTTGATGGACGCCGGGGTGCCAATCAGCGCGCCGGTCGGCGGGATCGCGATGGGGTTGATCAAAGAGGGCGATCAGGTCGAGATCCTCTCAGATATTTTGGGGCTGGAGGATCACCTGGGCGACATGGATTTCAAGGTGACCGGCACCCGCAAAGGCGTGACCGCGCTCCAGATGGACATCAAGATCCAGGGCATCGACCGCGCCATCATGGAAAAAGCCCTGGCCCAGGCCAAGATCGGGCGGTTTCACATTCTGGATAAAATGGCCGAAACGATCGCCGAATCCCGCGGTGGGCTCTCCAGCCACGCGCCGCGCATCGTGACCATGAAGGTCAAGCCGGAAAAGGTCCGCGAGGTCATCGGTCCCGGGGGCAAAGTGATTCGCGGGATCATCGCCGCGACGGGGGTAAAGATCGACGTCGAAGATGACGGCCGGATCGCGATTGCATCGAGCGACGAAGCCGCGGCGCAGCGGGCGATCGAGATGATCAAGCAGATCACCGAAGACGTCGAGATCGGCAAGCTTTACATGGGTAAGGTCACGCGCATCATGGATTTCGGCGCGATCGTCGAGATCGGCCCAGGGGTCGACGGTTTGGTCCACATCTCGCAGTTGGCCGCGCATCGGGTCAAGGCCGTGTCCGACGAAGTCAAAGAGGGTGAAGAGATTCTCGTGAAGGTGCTGGAAGTCGATCGCCAGGGCAAGATCCGCCTTTCGCGCAAGGAAGCCATGGGCGCGAGCGCTCCGGGGAGCGACAAGCCATAGCGGCCCGGCGCGCGACGGGCTCGATCGGACGACATCCCGTGGGGGCATCACGTCCGCGGAAGATCGTCCTGGCCAACGGGATCCGCGTCGTCACCGAACCGATGGCCTCGGTCCGGTCCGCCGCGGTGGGCGTGTGGGTCGATGTCGGATCGCGGGATGAAGGACCCGGCGAGGAGGGCGTGTCCCACTTCCTCGAGCACATGTTCTTCAAGGGGACCCGGCGTCGCACGGCGCGGGCGCTCGCCATGGAGATCGACGTGCTCGGCGGCGAGTTGAATGCGTTCACCTCGCGCGAAACGACCACGTTTTACACCAAAGCGCTCGACGAACACCTACCTCGCGCCATCGCCCTGCTGGGCGAGATTTTTCTCCAATCGACCTTCGCGTCCGCGGAGCTTGAGCGGGAAAAGCAAGTCGTCCTCGAAGAGATCAAGATGGTGGAAGACGATCCCGAGGAGTTCTTATACGACCTTCACACCGACTATGTCTGGCGCCATCATCCCCTCGGTCGGCCGATTCTCGGGGAGATTCGCACGATCGAAACGATGACGCGGCGACGCCTGACGGGGTTTCTGGCCGCGCGGTATCATCCGGAGCGGACCGTGATCGCGGTCTCGGGTCGATTCGACGTGGCGGAAGTGGAGACCTTGATCGCCAAGACCTTCTTGCCGTTCACCCGTGCGGCGAATCAGGCCGTGCCGCGCACGCCGCCGGTCACCCACGGCGGCGTGTGGCTGAAACGCAAAGCCCTCGAGCAAGTGCATCTCTGCCTCGGCGCGGCGGGTCTCTCGCAGACCCATACGGATCGCTACGCCTTGCACGTGGTCAACGCCATTCTGGGCGGCAGCGTCAGTTCGCGCTTGTTCCAGGAGGTCCGGGAGCGCAGGGGATTGGCCTACTCGATCTACTCCTCGATCTCGTCCTACCACGACGCCGGGCTCTTCTCGATTTATGCGGCGATGGGCAAGGCCGCCGCCCCGACCGTCCTGAGTTTGTGTCTCCGCGAATGTCGGAAACTTCGCGCGCACGCCGTGCCCAAGGACGAGTTGGCGCGTGCGAAAGACCATCTGAAGGGGAGCCTCATGCTGGGATTGGAAGGGACCAGCAGCCGGATGAGCCGCTTGGCTAAGGATGAACTGTATGGGGGCCGCTACGTCTCGCTGTCCGAGATGATCGCCGGTATCGATGCGGTGACGGCCGACGATGCGCTTCGGGTTGCCAGAGCCTGCTTGTCGCCTGAGACGATGGGATTGACGGTGTTGGGGCCGATGCAGCGCGCCGACCTCCCCTCGTCGTTCTAGATGCCTGTCCAGGAAGGGCCATCTACTGCGTTGTCGCTGCGCTCCGGTGCTCACGTACACATGGAGTACGCTCCGCTCCCGTGCTCGCTCCGCCTTGTATCTGACCCTTCCTGAACAGGCATCGCTTCCAGTTGAGCGGGGTCGACTCAGCCTCCGGCTTGACCTCGGCGCCGGTTTCCTCTATTCTGGCACGCAACGATGAAACCTTTACGATTGTGTTTTGCCATTCCTCCTGATGTCGCCCGGATGCTGCGTCTCTTCGGTTTCACCGTGCTGGCCACCCTTGCTGGCCAATCCGTATTGTCGTGTTACTCCTACCAACACTCTCCGGAATCGCAAGGCAGCACCGTAGCCGACCGCGCCCAATTGGTCTTTCAGGAAAAGATCCTCAAGAAATTCTTTTAGGGATCGCTGTTCGTTATCGGGAAGCTGACGAGCAAGAGGT
>JBDSOK010000281.1:0-4697 GCA_039914845.1 Nitrospiria bacterium
ACGGGCATCTTGATGAAGTCATGGATTCCGGCAAAGGCCCAGAGACCGCGGTGGGCGCCGGCCAGAAAATAACAGACCAGATAGACCGCGGCGATGGAGGGGAAGGCCGTGAACGCCCGTTGTGCGATCTCCGGCGGGACGACCCCGTCGAAGCGAACGAGGAACGCGAGGAGAACAGCCAGAGCGAGTTCGACGAGAAAGACGCCGGAAATACAGAACCGGCGTATCCCACTTGGGAGATGAAGCAGAGGGTCGAGGGCACGAGAAACCCCATCCCTGAGGAGAGAACGTCCCTGTCGCATTGCACCCCTGATGAGATCGGGAGGACTATAGGGGGCCGGCGCGTCAAAAGTCAATCCATTCGCACCGGTTCGAGGACGACGGCACGGCACACCCGATACCAGACCACCGTCAGCAGCCCGACGGTCAACCCCACAATCGCCGGCAAGAACCGCGGCGCCGCCCACCCGCCCACGGCAAACAGGGCGAGCAGGACATTGACCCCCAGAACGGCCAGCGTCACCTCGCGGTGGGAATACCCCGCCTGCACCGCCCGTTGATAGGCGTGCGAGCGGTGCGCCTCATACCACCGCTCCCCGGCCACAACTCGTCGAATCAACGTCGCCGTCGCATCCACGAGAAACACGCCGAGCAAGATCGCCCACACCATGAGCGGCACCGCGCCCGCCCGTTCCGACGCGAGAGCCAGCACGCCGAACGCATAGCCGAGCAACCCACTGCCGACGTCCCCCATGAAGATCTTCGCCGGAGGCCAATTAAACACTAAAAATCCAGCCGAAGCGGCCGCCAGCGTGAGAGCGGCCAGGGCCAGACCGTCCGCCCCCGCCGCCATCAAAAGTCCGCCCGCGATGAGACCGACGCTCAACGCCTCGCCGGCGGCCAGGCCGTCGATCCCGTCCATGAAATTGTAGAGATTGGTCAACCACGCGATGCCGAAGACGGCCAACACGCTGCCCATCCACCCAAGCGGCGCCACGGTCAGGCCCACATTCAAAAACGGAAGCCCCCCCAGGCACCAGACCGCCCATGCGGCAGCAGCCAGGTGGATCCCGCCGCGAACCCCCGCCGGCAGACCGCGCCGATCATCCAGCCAGCCGATCGACGCGACGGCCCCCCCGCCCATCAGGAGCGCGAGACCGACCCACATATCGAGTGCGCCGGAGATGACCATCGCACCGAGGGCAAGCCCCCACGAGACGGCGATGGCGGCTCCCCCGCCGCGCGGCATCGGCACGGTATGCGAACTGCGGGAATTGGGCCGATCGACGATCGAGCGCCCGAGCGCGTATCGGCGAACGACCGACGTCAGCCCACACGACGCCAGAAAGGCGCCAAGAAGCGCCAGGGCCGTCATGACAAGGGATGTCAGGTTCATCATCGCGTCAGAGAATCGATGGTGTGCGGCGCACTCTGATACCTACGGTTTCCATGCGTCCTTCGACATGCGGATCAACCAGGCGGCCGCCGCAGAAGGACTTTCCATCCTGGACGCGAAGACCGGATAGATATCACCATCCCCCCACACCGGCCACACGCCGGAAGTTCTCATAAGCTTCGAGGCTGAAAATCCACCACGCTGCGGTGAATTTTCAGCCTCCTGTCGAGCGGTACCACGCGATCAACTCGGGCAGCGCGTCTTCGAACGTGACCCGTGGCCGAAAACCCAGCTCGCGCGCGATTTTTTCGGAACTGAACCACGCATTCCCGGTCAGCTTCTCCAGCGCGTCGGAATCGAACACAAACCGCCGGCCACGAATCCGGCCGATTACATCGCCCACGCGCGCCGACGCCTTGAGCACTCCAAGTGGGGCGTGCCATCGGGGAATGGGCTTCCCCAGGCCGCGGCAGATCCTCTCATACAACTCGCGGGTTGAATAGGGTCTTTGGTCCGTCACGATGTAGCATTGGCCGTTGGCCGCGGGGTTCATCGCGGCGAGGATCGCGGCGTCGACGACGTTGGAGACGTGGACCATGCTACGACGGTTGCCGGTATCGGGAAGAGAGGGGAAACGGCCGCGGTCGATGGCGGAGATCATGCGGAACAAGTTCCCCTTGTTCCCGGCTCCATACACCAAGGGAAGCCGAAGACAGACGACGTGGAGTCCGGCGCGTTTCCCACAATCGAGAACGATCTGCTCGGCTGCCAACTTGGAACGCCCATACGCCGTCAGGGGTCGAGGCTCCAGCGATTCATCGAGACATTCGTCCGATTCCTCCCCCATCGCCTTCACGCTGCTGAAAAAAACAAACGATCGAGCCCCTCCAGCGATCGCCGCTTCCAGGACGTTTCGAGTCCCCTCTACATTGACGGACTGATAGAGGGCCTCATCGGAATGAACCTCCGAAAGGGCATGAGCCCTTCCTGCCAAGTGAAAAATGGTGTCGCAACCGGCTATGGCTGCCTTCATATCTCGTACATCTCGTATATCGCCCACCACCACTTCGACATCCGCGGGCCAAACCATCCACCGTGAGGAATCATGAACCAACAAGCGGGCGATACAATTCTCACGCAGCAATCCGCTAACGAGATGATTCCCGATAAAACCAGACGCGCCGGTAACAAAAACACTCTTCATATCAGCTCAGCGCACTTCAGAAGATAAGATTCGGAGGAAACCAGCGGGGAACAAGCAATTCGTTTCCCCCATTTCTGACAATTTCGCGGCAACCTGGGACATCGGTCGCTACTTCTCGCCCAGCGACGACAAACCCTCATACAATACACGTGGTTCGCATTCCAAACCGTGCGAAATACACTCTCCCGGCGCAATACGCAACCGCCGCCACCTGTGGCCACTCCACGGCGCTACGTGTGACCAAAAACCGACTGCAACGACCGCCCGAACACGGATTCATAAACTTTTATTGTTTCATCAACGACGCGCTCGGCGGAAAATTCCGCAACCGCAATCTCTCGGCCACGCACACCCATTCGCCGACGTTCCTCAGGATGGTCGATCAGATAACGCAACGCTTCGGCCAGCATATTCGGATCCCGAGGTGGGACCAGTAGGCCGTTCTCGCCATGCCGGACGATTTCGCGACAGCCAGGCACATCAGTGGCAATAATGGGACGAGCTGAGGCCGCAGCCTCTAACAGGACCTTGGGGGCTCCCTCTCGGTAAGACGGCAGACAAGCGATATGACAGCTCCGAAACACCGCTGGCATATCGCTTCGGAACCCCCACCATTCAACCACTCCCGACTTACTCCATGACTCAAGCATACTTCTGGGCACCGCGGTCGGGTTGCCCGAATCACTCTCACCGACGAGCACAAACCTTGCTTTCACTCCCTTGGCCTTGAGGTCAGCCGCTGCATCAACGAATTCACGGATTCCCTTGTCCCAGATCATCCGTGATGCCAAGACCACGATAGGACTTCCGTCCAGCTCGCACGACTCACCAAAAAGAGACAGGTCCACTCCCGCACCACGGATCACCACCGCGATCGAAGGCCACAGAAGCCGTCTACTGACAAAATATTCTCTATCATCAGAGTTTTCGAAGATCACCCGGATATCCTGCCGGTTGAAGGCAAAGCGATACGCAACCTCGACAGATGCTCTTAAGGCCTTTCTCCAAATGTCGCGCGCCAAGAAAAGTGAGCCGAGTCCCGTTACCCATAACACCAGTGGACACCGGGGAAAGAAGATCCTGCCCACAAGGGATCCGTAAATAACCGGCTTAATGGTGATATGTTCGACCAGCCTTGGTCGAAGTCGCCGATACAATCTGAAGATCGAGATCGCGGTTTTGATTTCGCGATGGATGGCAATCCCCGCCCGGTCAAGTGTGATTTGATGGACGCTAAAACCATATCCGACAACGCGTGTCGCAGACTCACCACACGGCGCAGCGACATGAATCTCGCATCCAAGTTTCTGGGCCGCCTGAGCGACCGAAAGCCGGTGAGAGAGGAAGAAATCAAGATCATTGATCACGTACAACAGCCGATTATTTCCGACGCTGCCCATCCCGCTCTATGCCCCCAAGCAAATGCAGCACCGTGGCTGCGTCCTTTACCGCCTGAATCAGCTTAAGGCGAAGATTCCCTCTGCCAAAAACCACAATACATATGCGTCAATTCCTTTTGATTAGCAGAGATGGATCAGGCGTACGGGTTTGAAGATCCACACAGTTCCTGTAAACGCCTATGGTACGATCAATCATCTGTTCGAGACCAAACACCTTCCCGGCTCGCTGCCGCCCTGCCTCGCCAAACGCACGCCGCCGATCAGCGTCTTCAAATTCTTTTATCCCCGCCGCAATTTGTTCGGGAGCGCCGGCGTCGACCAAGCGTCCGGTTATGCCATCCGCTACTACCTCGGGGATGGCGCTCACCCTTGTCGCCAGCACCGGTCGAGCAGCAGCCATGGCCTCCAGCAGCACCAGGCCAAAACCTTCGTAGGCAGAAGTAAGGACGAACAGGTCGATGGCCGCGTGCACCGTCGGAATGTCCTCGCGGAAACCCGCCCACATAACGCTGTCGGCGATACCGAGGGAGACGGTTTGTGCTTCGAGCGCTTCACGTAGCGGACCGGTTCCAACCAGCACTAGCCGCGATGGGCAGGTGGCACATTCACGGTAGCGGGCATATCCCTCCAGCAACACGTGCAGTGCCTTTTGCGTTACTAGTCGCGCCACTGTGCCAATCAACCAACCACCAGGTGG
>JBDSOK010000296.1:0-8012 GCA_039914845.1 Nitrospiria bacterium
GTGCTCGCGTGGTTTGCCGATCCTCCGACCTTCCTCGGACCCGCGACCCTCAACGACGGCGGGTGCCGCCCCGCACGGGATCCCGATGAGGTGTTCCGCAAGCGGTGCATCGGCACGGCCGGGCTGCCTGCGTTTACTTCGACAGACGGCGTCGCCCAATTTTCCGGCACGTGGGATCGCCCCGACGTTCTCTATCGCTGGGACTCGATGACCGATCCGCTCTGGGAGATTCCGGCTCCGCTTGGGAACGCCGTGCCGGGCGTTTCTGCGCCGGCCGCACGCGGCGAAATCCGCATTCTGGCGCCAGCCGGGCCGGACGCCGTCGCAACCCTCATAAGCCGGGTGATGGTCGGCGCCGACGCCGTTGTCACGTTTAGGGTCGAATTGATGGCAGGTCCGTGGAGGGGAATTCCGGGAGCCATCCACGCCGGGGAGGGGGGGCCGGGGCCGTTTCCGGTTCGCGTGCATTGGGGAGATATCTTCGTCGAGGGCTCAGTGGACATGGAGGATGCGCTCAATCGAATTCCGCGCAATCGGCTTGATGCGCCCGTGAATGGTGAACCATACCCTGTTGATGAGCCGGGCGCCGACCGCTGGTTCGAGGTCGGCGCTCGGGGCGCGATCCTGGGGCCTCCGCGGGATGGCGCGGGATTCGCCGAACCCTACACCCACCTCCACGACGACCAGGCCGTTCCAACGGCGGGTATTTGGGGTTACGCGGCGCTCAAGACATACGCTCAACGCAACGGCCGATACTTCACCACCCGCGGAACCGGCCTGCTCTATCCCGACGACCGGGACCCCGGCCGGACGCCTGGCGCGGTATTGGCGGGTACGGGTGGAGAATTCGTGTTTATCGACACGCTCGATCGACAACCTCCCGGCCCGGACAATATGGAGACGCTCCGCTTTGCGCTCGATCACGCCGACGCCGACGCGTATGTCGGCGCCCACGTCGTGCTGACGGGCCTCGATGGTCGATCGGTGGCAGTCGATTCCCCAGGCCTGGAGGCGAGCGGCCCGCCCGTCGCACAGGGGGTGATGCTTTCCCGTGTTCACTACATCGGCGCCCTGCTTGTGGCGGGCACGGTTGCCACCCGTAACGGGGTCAATGTATTCGGCGCCGTCACGGCTGCCGGAGGGTTTGTCGACGCGGGAGGGCTCGAACTCTGGTACGATTCGCGCCTTACCACCGGCTATCGAAAGGGTTTCGCCCCCGTGCTCGTCAAACCGGGAAGTCGGCGGCGCATCGTCTCTCCCGACGGGTGGGGTCTCGCGAATGGGTAACCCATCATCCAGATGGGTAACCGACTCCACACCGTAATCCTCCGGCTCATCTCATCAGCGAGAAAACCCTATCTTTTTAACATGATCTGATCTAGAAGAAACTGGCATATCCGGTGCAGATACCCCGTTTGAAGGATTCTAGAGGGGGTAACGGATGGACAGCGAACGCGGTTTCAGTCTGATCGAAATGCTGGTGGTGCTGGCGATCCTCGGGATTCTCCTCGCCATCGCAGGCCTGGGTTCCGAAGGGGTGGAGCGCCAGCGTATGTCCGGTGCTCTCCGAGAGGTGTTCGCCGACCTCCAGCGAGTTCGTCAAGACGCGATCACACGCACCTCGACCGGGACAAGCCGCGGAGCCGGTATCCGGTTTGTGTCGGCGACCTCCTACATCACCTTCGAGTTCAATGATACGAACGGTGACTACCAATATGTCGCGGCCGAAGAGCTTGCAGGATCCTCGCGGACCAGGACTCTGTCACGAGGATTTTCCTTCACCCTGGACGGCGCGTCTCCGATGGGGACCGTGATCATCTTCGACAAGCTGGGTATGCCGCGGGAGGTGGACTGGGACCCCTTGGCCGTCGGCGGCAATCTCCGCTTAGTCATCCAATCCACGCGGCTGGCGGCGACCAAGTGCATCGCCATCGGCCAGGCGCGGATTCGAGAAGGGGTGCTGAATGGAGCGAGCTGTGTCGCCTCGTAGGGTCGGGGATTATCGCGGCCTGGAGCGCGGCGTGACGTTGATCGAACTGATGGTCGCGCTCATGATCCTGGTGGTGGGAATGCTGGCGCTTTTAAACCTGACCATCGGCTCGATCCGGGCCAACCTGGAGAATGACCTGCGGAACACGGGGGTGCGGCTGACGAACCAGATTGCCGAAACCCTGTTGGCACAATCCATCGATAACGTGATCAGCGGCCAGCTCGCGCCCTACAACGCCACGAACACGGCGCTCTTGCCGTCGTACCAGGTCTATCCCAATCCGGCCCAACCCATCCGCGGGGCGAATCGGACCTACACCGGAAGCTGGGCCGTCAGGACTCTTTCGGCCGACCTGAAAGAAGTGACGATCACCGTAGGGTGGACGCATCGTAATGCGAACTACACGAACGTCACCGTCATCTACAAGCATCGGGTGAACTGACATGACGCGTCCAACCTGCCAGCGAGGCTTCAGCCTCATCGAACTCCTCATAGCGATCGGCATTTTGTCGGTGCTCATGGCAGCGGTCTTCACGACCTTTTCGACACAGATGCGGCTCAACACGCGCGAGTACCGCATTGGGGAATCCGAAATCGAGTTGGGGATCGTCAAGAAACTTATCGAACGTGACGTCGTACTGGCAGGTTACGGTTTGGCCGACAATTACGCCGGGACCGGCTTCAATCCGCAGAGCGTCAGTTCCACGGGCACCACCCTAACTCTCAGGGGCACGGCGCCGGCGTTGACCGACCGTGCGCCCGTTGCATGGACGTACGCGCTGACCGGGACGCCGACATTTCGCACCTGGCTGGATTCGCGCGAAGATCTGCAGGCAAATGCGAACGCGGTGTTGTTGGAGCCGAACACCGGGCAGATCCTCACCCAGAATGGGGCCGGCAATTGGAAGTTCAAGTTCGTCGATGCGGGAAACACGCCGCGATTGGTGAGCGACAATTCGGCCTGGACCAATCCCGTCCTTGGAACGGTGGTCTACGGTGTGCACCCCGGCGCGACCGAACCCTTCGCGGCCATTACGTATCAACGCGATTTGGCGACCGCCTCTCCCTCATCCTGTAACGCCGGCACCCGCAACCTCATACGCACGGAGGCATGGACCGGCGTGGCGAGCACGTCGATTCCTTTGTTGTCGTGTGTCCTGGCCTTTCAGACGGCGCTCGGACTCGATGGGAATGAAGACGGTCTCATCGACGTATGGGATTCCACCGGCGCCACCGCGGGAGGATACACCGCTGCGCAACTCAAAAAGCGGGTCAAGCAGGTGCGGGTCTATGTGCTGATTCAGAACGGCAACCGGGATGCCGCGTATACCTACCCGGCGGCAACGGTTCGGGTTGGCGATGCGGGACTCGGAATCGGCGCCGATATCGCGCTGAGCGCGGAACAACGGAGGTTTCCATGGCGATTAGTCTCGATCGACGTGACACCGAGAAATATGCGATGAACCGGGCGAACCCCCTCCGAGAGCGCGGGATCGCCCTGGTCTTGTCGCTGCTCATGAGTTTGATGATTATGGCGCTGGCGGCGAGCGTACTGTTCTTCGTCTCGCAATCCACGCGCATTTCGGGCGCCGGCAAGCGATATGCGACGGCCACGGAAGCGTCGGACGGCGCGGTCCAGGCGGCCAAGGACGCCATTAACGTCATTCAATGGGGGCAGGGTATCGCCGCCACGGCGTTTACCGACACCGTGTGTCAGGGGCAGACGTACAAGTTACCCGTTGCCGTTGTGACCGATGCCACACCATGTATCACACGCCTCACCCTGCCGGGAGCGGTCGGCGCGTTCACCGCCTCGGTCACTGTCGAGCGATTGTTTGTATCGGATATCCCCGGGGGGCGGCTTGAGTTCGCGCGAGCGGCCGGGGGAGCTCCGACAAAGGCGATTTTCTACCGGATCACCACGCTGGTCACCGGTCCGGACAACGTATCTGCGGAAAACGCGGTGCTGTACCGTTTCACCGCCTAGGCAGATCGAGGAGGAGTCAGATGAACGGGCGAAAACTGGCATTGGCGTTGGTTCTCATGATGGGAGTGGCCTCACCGCTGGCGGCGCAGACCATGGACAGCTACTGCAGCGTGCCGCCGTACGCCAGCCGGTCGCTCGCGCCGAACGTCATGGTGCTGATGGATAACTCGCTCGACATGCTCAACCCCGCGTACACGGGTTCCTACACGACCGACGAGACGAAAAAGGACAATTACACCGGCTATTTCAAACCGACGGGTTGCTATTCGTATTCCGGGAAGTTTGTCGAGGCCCTGGTGACCGACGGGGCCTACCAGCGAACGTACAGAGCCGGAGAGACCTGCCCGTCGACGGCCCCTTTTCGAGGCAATCTGATGAACTGGGCCACGATGTCGCGGTTTGACATCATGCAAAAGGTCTTGATCGGCGGGAACACGGCCTCCAAACAGGGCAACGCCCACACGCTCTTGAGCACCAGCGGCACTTGGGCCGACAAAACACATGACAACTGCATCTTTAAGGTGAGCGGCGGCAGCGTGATCGTTACCGAAACGGTCTTCGGCGCCTGCAAGCTGATCGCCGCGAGTCCCGGCCCGATTGCGCTGAACGGGGATCCTGATTCCCCCGCGAGGATCAAGGTCGCGTCGTGGTCGCACGTGTTCGCGTGGCTCAGTGGGCGCGTGTCCACGTTGCTGCACCCGATGATGGAATCGCTGGTGCGGGCATGGGACACGGTCACCTCCGTCACGCAGGCGTGGGCGGGGCACACGCTGGCGATCCAGATTACGAGCGGCACCCTATCCGGCGCCGTCCAGGTGCCGTACAGCCTCACATTGGAGTGCAGCGGTTCGGGAAGCGCATGTCCCAATAATTTGACGTATTCGTGGAGCTTCACAGGGACGGCGTTGACGTGGCTGAGCGGGGAGAGCTACGCCGATGGATCGGGAAACAGGATCAAGATGAAAGTTACGCGGTCCGGCACGCCTCCGACGGCCGGAAACTATACCTTGAATGCCACGCTGTCCGCGTCCGGTCACACGTCGGTGACCACCACCTACACGATCGTGGTTGCCGCGGGAGCCCCGCAGATTACCACCACCGCGCTCCCGAACGGCAATGTGAGTTCCGCGTACACCACGACCGTCTCGGGCCAGGGCGGCGTGCCGTTCTCGTCCCCTTTGCCGCCCTATACCTGGTCGCACACGGGGCTCAATGCAGCCGGCCTGAACCTGACGATCAACGCCTCGACGGGGGAGATCACCGGGACGCCGACTGTTGCGGGGACTTACACTGTCACCGTGAAGCTGACCGACGCCAACGGGCAGGTTGCGACCAAGACATACTCGATCACCATCGGCACGGTGTTGACCGTGAACTCGGCGACGTACATCGTGAAGGTCGAACTACTCGAGGAGCTGTTCACCGATCTGAACGGAAACGACATCTGGGACGCGGGCGAGTCCTATACCGAGTCCAACGGGAACGGCGTGTGGGATGGGAAGCAGGGCGTCTTCCAGAAGTTCTGGGACGCCAATACACCCAAGGCGCGTTGGGGACTCACCAAGTTCGGAAACGGGGGAAGCGTGGAAATCGACGCCTGCATCCCGTACTCTCCGGCAAGTTCCTTCTTCACGCGGATTCAAAATGCCCAGCCGGTGGCCACCTCGCCGCTTGCCGAAGGCCTCTACGTGGATATCAACTACTTCGGGTTTAAGTCGCCGTACACGACGACCAGCGGATGTAGCAACGCGGATCCTATCGATAATGTGCCCTGTCGGAAAAACTTCGTTCTGATCCTGTCGTCCGGTACCAGTGTCGCCGGCGCGTCCACGTTCAGTAATCCGCCCTTTCCCCCGTCTCCACAGGTTTCTCCCGACTGTCCGTCGACCGAGAAGTTGGTGAAAAACGCTTGTTACGGCAACAAGATCGATCACCGGTCGGACAAGACCGGCAAGCAGAACGTGTATACCTACATCGTGAACACGATGGGAACGACGAACACGACCATCCTCACGGATGCCGCGGCCGCGGGGGGCGGGAAATTTTATAATGCGGCCGACGGATCGCAGCTTGAAGCGCAACTCGTGAACGCCTTCACGGACATTCTGGCCCAGGCCGCGTCCGGCACCTCCGTGTCGGTGTTGACGACCTCATCGCGGGGAACGGGCTCGCTCGCACAAGCGTACTTCCTTCCATCGCGGCTCGAGGGGACGCGAGACGTCTATTGGACCGGATACACGCAGAACATCTGGATCGACCCGCAGGACAACCTGCGCGAGGATACCATCAACGACAAGGCGCTCAAGCAGGCCGAAGACAATGTGATGAAATTGTATTTCGACGCCTCGACGAACGAGACCAAGGCGGCGATGTTTACCACCGACGCCGAGGGCGCCGGCGGCACCCTCGCGACGTGCGGGACCCCCACGATCAAGCCCTTCGGGGACATTAAGTATCTTTGGGACGCGGGGAAGGCGCTGGCCCTCAAGGATCATGGCGCGCGCAAGCTCTTCACGTCCAAGAAGGTGCTCTATGGGTCGACAACCACTCAAACCTTCACCGAGTCCGCCGGCGTTCCGTACACCAAGTTCGACACGTCGATGAACGCGACGCTCAAGGCGGCGCTCAACCCCGATACGACGTACACCAACGATTTGACTATTCAGTACATTCGCGGTGAGGCTGTCGAGGCGACGAACACAAGCTTCCGGGACCGGCGGGTCACCGTGGATGGGACGCTCAAGACCTGGAAGCTCGGGGATATCATCAGCTCCACCCCGAAGGTCTTTGCCGGTACGCCCGCGAACACCTACCACATCGACTATGGCGACAACACGTACTACGACTACGTCTCCGGGGCCGATTATCAGACGCGGTCGGCGATCACGTTCGTCGGCGCCAACGACGGCGTGTTACACGCGTTCCGCATGGGGTACCTGAAAGACACGGGCCTCGCCGCCGGCATCAAGGCGCTGTTCCAGAACACCCAATCCGACAGCGGGAACTCCCAATTGGGCGATGAGGTGTGGGGGTACATCCCGTTCAACAGCTTTCCGTACCTCAAATATCTTGCCAGTCCGGGATATTGTCACATCTACTTCAATGACCTCTCGGTCCGTCTGGTCGACGCCAGCATCAGCGGAAGCCCGACGGACACCCGGACGGCGTCGAGCTGGAAGACCATCCTGATCGGCGGGATGCGGTTCGGGGGCGCGTGCAACGGCGGGACCCCTGCGATTCCGATCGCGGGAGTCGGGTACTCGTCGTACTTTGCCTTGGATATCACCAATCCCGAGATCCCGGTGCCGTTGTGGGAGTTTTCCGACCCCGATCTGGGGTACACGACGTCGGTTCCCTCGGTCGTAAGGACGGGAGGGACGTCGAAAAACGGGGACTGGTATGTCGCGGTCGGCTCGGGATCGACGCGACTCTCAAAGGGGAACACCGACATCGCGCGATCCACGCCCGGCTACGTGTACATCCTGAACCTGGCGACGGGAGCGCTGGTGAAAAAGATCGCGCTCGACCACAACGCGATCGTGGGCGACATCCTCGCGATCGACGCCGACAAAAACTATGCGGCCGAAAAGCTGTACTTCGGTACCGCATACGATCCGGCGGCCTGGAAGGGCAAGCTGGTGAGCATCGCGATCCCGAACCAGGATCTGACCACGTGGACTCCGACTTCGAGCGACGTGAAGTATCTCTTCACGGGACCGCATGCCTTCACCGCCTCGCCGGACTCGGCGCGGGACACGAACGGCAATATCTGGGTGTACGCGGGTTCCGGCAAGTACTACAGCGACGTAGACGAAGCCGATCCCCAAAGCCAGCTATTCTTCGGCCTCCAGGACAAGCCGTCGGGCATCACGTACCCGGTCACCACGGCCACCCTGGACGATCGAACTAACGTCACGACCGTCGGCACAGTGACCGGCACCACGCAGGCATGCCTCTACAACGCGGCGACGAACGCGTTCAGCCTCCAGACCCTGGTCACTTCGATCAACCAGACCTCCAGCCCCGTGGCGCCTT
>JBDSOK010000297.1:0-10171 GCA_039914845.1 Nitrospiria bacterium
GAAAATTTCGGACTACGATAGCATATCTAAAAATGGGAAGTCAACTGAAGGGCGGACCAAAGAGCGGCTAAGGGTCAGCGCGCGGCGTGAGCGGGTTTGGGCTCAAGGCGATCGCCGATTTCCACCGGTTCATCGCTCCGAATGACCCACGCCGACGAGGAACCGGACTGGACCGACATCAGTTGAAGGGCGCCAATGACACGCCGAGGCCCCCCCTTACGCCCCCGGCGTTCATCGCGAATGATCGAAAACTCTTGATGGGGTTTCAGGCCCCGCTCAAGCCCCAAATCGGTATACACGGTTTGGAACGTTCCGGTCAGCACCGCGTCATCCTGCACGGCCACGATGTATCCCTGGGTCCCTTCGGCCAATTCCACCACGCGGACCGAGCCGTCGTCTGAGCGATCGGGATCCATCGGCAGCACCATATCGCCGGGCTGCGTGTAGTCGGATGAGCGGACGATGCGGCCATTCCAGTACTTTCCAAACGACTCCTGGACTTCGACCTGACCCAGGATATGAACGACCCATCCCATATTCCGGCCGGTGATCGGATGCTCGACGTACTGCGCCCGACGCGCCAAGGCAAACTGCTGGCCCGGTTGCGGAACGACCGACCCATCGAAACGAAGCGTGATCGAATCACCCAGCGCAAGCAGAACCTTCCCGGAGGAATTTCCGGTAATCCCGCCGACCTCCCCGGTCTCGCGCCGAATGCCGTCTGCCGGCAAGCGATCGCCGGCGACCGGTGATGCCTTCGGGGCCGACTCCTCTTTGGACTCCGGTGACGGCTCGCCTGGAGCCGGAGCTTCAGACATCATCGCATCAGACCCCGACTGCACGGGAACCGATTCCCTAACGGGATCGGCGGACGTCGTATCCGCCGGCGGGCCCGATGCACCGATCACGCGAACCTCTCCCAGCAGAAGGACGACACCGACGACGATCGTGACAATCAACCACGTTGCGGAACGAGCGATCATAAGGGGGCCTCAATGAGAACGATGACCAACATAACAAAGCCGACTCACCTGTCAAGAACAGGGCGTCTGTCAGATGATCATGAACCGGATTGAGTATTGAAACCGAATGGTGCCGAAGGGGGGATTTGAACCCCCACGGGCGTGAGCCCACTAGACCCTGAACCTAGCGTGTCTGCCAGTTCCACCACTTCGGCGTGGGGCGCATCCTAACAAGGGCCAATCGTCGTGTCAACGAGAGAAGAGAGCGGATCGGACGCGTTAAGAGATGACGTTTAGCGATCCGGGCGGCTGAAACTCCAAACTTTCGACCACACCCAAATGCTCTTTGACGATCTCGGTGAAGAGTTTGATCTGTTGATCCCGGTCGGAGACCGTCAACGCCTCGATCGAATGTTCCTTGGCAAGCCACGGCCCCTTGTCGTTCCACGTGAGTTCGGCATATCCTTTCCCGCGCAAGCCGTCGCGCATGGTCTGCCAGTCGCCGTCGACAAGCACCTGGAACCGGGTGCGCAAAAAGGTGGCCGACGCGAACGACACGCCGTACCAGCATTTGTGATCCTTGAACTTAAAATGCCAGCCGCGATAGTGTTTCCAGTCCTGACTTCGTAGGATGGAGATCTTGAAATCGATGGCCAAATTGGTGAAGATCTGGCTGAGCAGACGGCCGAGATTGACCGACAACCGCTCATATCGCTTGACTAACTCGAGATCGTCGCTGACAAATACGGTGAACGGTTCCATCATGCGCTCCTAGCGTGGGCCGGTCGGGAAGGGACTATACCACAGGCGGAGCGGGCGAACAACGGGACCGACGTTCTCACCTGTCGCGTTTCCGCCAGAGGTCGGTAATCGTCTGAGTGTCGACCGGTTCGACCGACACGGTGCCGATTGCAGAGGGAAGCACAAAATGGATTCGGCCTTTCTGGACTTTTTTATCGAGAGCGATGACACGGGCCACCGCCGACGCAGGAATGGCGGGCGATTTCCAGGGAAGTCCCACGCGTTCGAGCAGGGCTCGTTGTCGCCGAACAACCTCCGAGGTTCCGAGCCCCAACTGCTGGGCCAGGCGGGCCGCAAAATCCATCCCCACCGCGACGGCCTCCCCATGGCGCCATGCGCCGTACCCGGTGCACGTCTCCACCACATGGCCCACCGTATGGCCGTAATTGAGCGTCCGGCGAAGCCCGTGTTCCCGTTCGTCTGCGGCGACTACCGATGCCTTAATCTCGGCAGAACGCCGCACGATCGACGTCAGCACGTCCGGCACACGTCCCAGAATGGCGTCCGCCCGCTCCTCCAGAAATTGGAACAAGGACGCATCCGCAATGACGCCGTATTTGACGACCTCCGCCAAACCGGCCACCAACTCACGCTGGGGCAACGTAGTCAGCGTGGCCACGTCCGTCCAGACTAACACGGGATGATGGAAGGCCCCGATGAGATTCTTGCCTGACGAATGATCCACCCCCGTTTTCCCGCCGATGCTCGAATCGACTTGCGCCACCACGGTGGTGGGTACATGGACATAGGCGACCCCCCGCAGATACGTCGCCGCGGCAAAGCCGGTCAGATCACCGATGACGCCCCCGCCCAGACCAAGCAGGGTATCGCCGCGCTCGAAACGCTGACTGACCAGGGCATCGTAAATGCGACTGACCGATCGGAGCGTCTTATAACGCTCTCCGTCGGGCATCCATACCATAAAGGGGCGGAAACCCGCGCCCCGTAGGCTTGAGCACACCTGCGGGCCGAACAATGCGCCGACTCGTCGGGCCGCCACCACTCCGATCCGCCCGGTCCGCCCCAACGCCGCAAGGCGGGGACCGATCGCAGACAGCGAATTCCAGCCGATTTCGACCGAATAGGGACTCGCACTGCTGGAAACGATAACGGACGCTGCGTCTGGCCGGAACGAACGCATCACGTCTTCTCTGACTTGGTCGGGCGAGCGTTCCCCCGTTTCCACGTGGATGAGGGCCTGACGATAGAGGGGTTCGCGGGCGGCGAGCAGGGATGCCAGCGCGCCTTGGGGATCGGAACCCACCAACAGAGGGCGGTCGCTCACCCCCACCAATCGCGCCGCCAGTATCTCGGGAGATGCTTTGAGCCACACCGTCAGGCCTGACGCCATCAACCGCCGCCTGGTGGCGGAATCCAGCAGCGCACCGCCTCCGGTAGCGATGACTTGGCGAACCCCGCGGGTAACCCGGGCGACGATCCGTCGTTCCAGCGCGCGAAACGTCGGTTCGCCACCGCGACGAAAAATCTCGGCAACCGAGGCGCCCGCTTCCCGTTCGATTAAATGATCGGTATCGACGAACGACCAGCCCAGCGTCTCGGCCAGCCGACGGCCGATCGTGGTCTTTCCCGACCCCATCGGCCCGACGAGGATGAGATTCGTGTCGCGTTCGATCAGGCGCGCTTGACGATTTTGGGCGTAATGAAAATCAGGAGCTCGCGATTCTGATCGCTCACGCTTTGACGTTTGAACAGCCATCCAAGTCCCGGGATTTTGCTCAACCACGGCACACCCGACTCCGATTCAGACTGGGTCGATTCGAAGATGCCGCCGATGACGGTGGTTTCGCCGTCTTGAACCATCACTTCGGTCGTGGCCTCGCGCTTGCTGATGCTCGGCGCGCCCAGACGCGACTTAAAATCGCCGATCGCATTCTTCGTCGCTTTGATCTTCATGATGACGCTACCGTTGGGGGTGATGTGCGGCGTCACAGTCAGGCTCAGCGTGGCGTCGACAAATTGCGTCTGCGTCCCTTTGTCGGACACGGTTTCAAAGGGCACCGAATCACCCTGCTGAATCGTCGCCTCCTTATTATCCAGTGTGACGATCCGCGGGCTGGAAATGAGCTTGGTTTCGCCCGATGCTTCGCCCGCTGTCAGCCTGAGATCGAGATTGAACGGCGTGCCGCTCAACCGGCCGAGCGCGAACCCGATGTTGCCGAGAGACCCAGCGCCGCCACTAGCCGGGAGATTCACCGCAAAGCCTGGAACCTGCGCGCCGAAAGCATCCCCTGTGCCGGGTCCGGCGTTCAATGCGACTGAGGTGATGTTCCCCGGCGTGTCCGTCGCAGCGACGCCCCACTGCACTCCGAGGTCTCGGGCGAAGTTCGTATTGGCCTGCACGATCCGGGTCTCGATCAGCACCTGCGGCGTGGGCAAATCCAAGAGATGGATCAGTTGCTGGATATCGGCGATGTTTTGCGGCACATCCTTCGCGATGAGGCTGTTGGTCGGTTCGTTGACTGTCAACTCACCGCGCGAACTCAAGTTCTTCCTGAGCGTAACCGCCAGATCACCCGCTTTCGCGTAATTGATGGGGATGATCAAGGTTTTGAGATCCTCTGCCTTCACCTGGGCTTCTTTGGCCTTGGCCGATTCGTCCTGTTGTTTGGCAATATTTCCGTTCGTATCAACGCGGATGATATTGCCCTCGCGGACCTGTCCCAGCCCTCTAGACTTGAGGATAATTTCCAGGGCATGATCCCACGGCACGTTGAAGAGCTTCAGGGTCACCTTCCCTTTCACCTCCTCACCCACCACCATGTTGAGATCACTCACATCGGCGATAAGGCGCAACACATTACTCACGTCGGCCTCTTGAAAGTCGAGGGAAATTTTTTGACCCTTATACGCATTCGCTCCCAATGTCGTTCCGCCTATCGCCTCGGGCGCCGACTGGACGGGTTCCCCCGGAAGCGGGCCCGCATTGGACGCAGGAAGCACTGGGGGGACGGATGGGGACTGAGTACTCGGTGGAGCGACCTCCTCCGGAGAAAGAACGGCGTCGGGGCGCACGAGACGAAGAGTCAACCCGTTCGGACGCGCCTCCACCGTATGAGACACCGCTTTCTTCAAATCCAGCACGACCCTGACTTTCATCGGCTCACGATGCTGTCCGATACGCGCTTGACGGACGAGAGTGTTGGCGTCCGCTTTCACCACCGCCGGCTTGATCGCGCTTCGGACTCCGGGCAGATCGATCACCAGGCGGTTCGTGCCCACCGCAAACACTTTGGGCTTGGCCATCGAACCGTTGGCGTCAATCCGCACATCCACGAACGTCCGCTGGGGCTCGATCCGGACCGCGGTGACACGGGTGGCGGCCGCCGTTTTGACCCGGGGGGTAGGTGAGGGCGTCACCTCCTGAGCCACCGCTTGTTCGATCGGCGCTTCCACCGGTTTCTCTTTGGCGAAGTCGATCGTCAACAGCGTGCCGGTGTCATCACGGACAATCTGGTACTCGGCCGATCGGGAGAGCATGAGACCGATGCGGGCGATGCGTCCGCCGTCCCCGGTCTGCTGGGGGACGATTTCAGTCACCGGATCCAGCCCCACGTCGCGCCGCGACCCGAAATCGCCCAGGGTCGTTTCCGACAGATCGACGACGAGCTGCAGCGGGCTCTCCATCTTGAACGCCGTGTAATTGAGCGATCCGCTGCCTTTGATCGCGATCCGGGTCGCCTGAGGCAGATCGGTCACGCTCAGATCCGTGATCGCCGTGGTTCCCGCGCCCGTATCGGGAGGACTGACCTGGGTGTTGGGCGCCACGCATCCGGCCAGCGCCACCACACACAGCATTCGTCGTAATACCTTCGCAGTCATTCCAGCCCCTCCTCGCGGGTCCGCAGTTCCAGGACGACTTCCCGCGTCCGTGTCTCCCCGAAGAAATCGACGTACCGCTCAAGAACCGTCAAATCTTTCGCGGTAATTCGCCTGACTAACCCCTGATTCGGCCCCACCCGAGTCCCGACCTTGACCGCATAGCCTTTGCCGTCCGGCATCTCCAGCAGTCCGTACGTTCCCAACTCGCCCCACACCACCGCGACGAATTTCAACTCGGACACTTCACGCCGCTGAAGAGGAGGCAAAAATTCGATGTTCTTTTTTGCGCCGGCGACGACCAGCGAGCGGAACGGATCGCGGCGGCCCGCCGGGTTATAGGTATAGGTCTCCGCGGGCACCGAGACGGCCGGGTCTGGGACCGTGGGCGTCACCGCCCGAGCGGCCGCGACCGCCGGTTGCGGGGCGGTCGGCGCGGGGGGCGGGGCGGACTCGCCGCATCCCGCCGCCAGCAGCAGGACGCCGCACAACGGGCTCAGCCAGCGCCACACCGACTGCGATCGCGAGGGGCTACGCACCAGACCCTGCGGGCTTGCCGGGAGGCGGAGTCCCCGATGCCGGAGGACCCTCCACGGCGGCAAACGCGGTGGCCCGGAACGTCGTCTGAATCATCAATCGGCCCTTCTCAATTCGGACGTTGGACATTTTGAGACCCGAGACGTTGACGATGCGCGGCAACTTGCCGATCCGATCAAAGAATGTGGCGATCGCATGATAGCCGCCGGCAACTTCCACTTCGACGGGGATTTCGTTGTACAAGCCCGACGCGCCGGGCCGCCGATCGGTCGGCCGCCACAGCTTGAAGTCCAATCCGGTTTTAATCCCGAGGTCCGACACCTGCTTGAGCAAGCTCGCCACTTCCGATTCCGGGGGAAGCTGCTCTTTGAGGATCGCCAATTGGGCCGCCAGCGCTTCGTTTTCCCGCTTGAGATCGTCCAGGCGGCGCGCCTTCGCCTGATTGATGCTGATCTCGTTGTTGATTTGGGCAATCTGCTGATCCAGTGCGACGATTTCGGCGTGCTTCGGAATATAGACAAACCACACGAACGCGACCACCACCGCGATGAGGAGAATGGCAGCCAGCAACGCCTTCTGATACGTCGGCAGCGCCTTCAGAACATCCATATTGAGGTCGAACTTGAGATCCATCTAGAGACTCAAGGTACACTTCAATTTGAAACTGTAAACCGAAATGCCGGCTTCACTCACCTGCCTGGACTCGACAAGAAGAATCTCCGAGATATACCGCGACGTTTTCAGCGTGTTGATGAAATCGACGATCTCGGCATTGGTCACGGCCTTGCCCTCAAGATCGATTTTCCCCCCTTGCTCGCTCAGCGCCATCAACCAAACCCGGTCCGGCAAGCTGCGGCTGATCTCCTCCAACAAGTGGACCGGACCGCTTTGGTTCTTGCGGAGCTGTTCGATGATCTTGATTTTTTCTTCGAAGGTTTTCTTATTCTGCTCATAATTCTCGACTTCTTTGACCTTGACTTTGAGCGCGGCCAACTCTGCATTGAGCGTGACGGTCTGTTGTGTGAGGTCGCGGGCATGGTCCGACAGGTACCACCAGACGTACCCCATCGCCGCCAGCAGAGCGATCGTGAGCGCAACGCCCCCCATCATCTGGAAGGGGATCGCGAGCGCTTTGCGGGAGCGCTTCGCTCGTTCGACCCCGAGCAGATTGATCTTGATCATCGATCGCCGGGCCTTCTGAGGGCGAGCCCCATGACCACCGCCGCCTGCGGGCCGGCCGCCGCCAGCGCCTCGGCGTCCACCGTCTTGCCGCCGACCTGAATATTCCGAAAGGGATCCATCATCTCGACCGACACACCCAATCGCTCCGACATGAACGCCGCGAGGCCGGGGATCTTCGCCGTCCCTCCGCTGATGAAGACGCGATCGATCGTTTCCTGGGTGGACGTCGAGCGGAAATAATCGAATGACCGGCCGATCTCGGCGGCCAGCTCGCCGTTCATGGTCGCGATGATCTCCTGCAAGGCCTCGGGATTGACGCCCTCCACGATTTCACCGCGTTTGGCGCGTTCCGCCGCGTCGAACGCCACGTTGAGATCCCGCTGAATCATCTCGGTGTAGCGATTCCCGCCGGTGGAAATATCGCGCGTGAACGAGAAGTGGCCGCCCTTGACGATGTGGATGTTCATCACACTGGCCCCGATGTTGACCAGCGCGACCACCTCGGAACCCGTGGCGCCGTAGCCCACTCCGTACAGATTCTCAAGCGTGAACGCGTCCACGTCGACGACCACCGGGTTGAGGCCGGCCTCCATCACCAACGAGGTATATTCCGAGAGCCGATCTTTCTTCACCGCCACCAGAACGACCGCCATCGAATCGCCGCCGTCCGCGACCTCGGCGTTCGGCAAGATGTGGAAATCGAGATTGACGTCGTTGACGTCGAATGGGATGTACTGCTCCGCCTCCCATTTGATCGACTCTTCGAGTTCGTCCTCGGTCATCGAGGGCAAGCTGATCTTCTTGATGATGACCGAGTGGCCCGACACCGAGATCACGACATCTTTCGTTTTGACCCCCTGTTCGCGCACCAACTCCTTGAGCGCGTCCACCACCCGCCCCGCGTCCATCACGGCGCCGTCGACGATCAATTCGGGATCGATCGGCTTGATGCCGAACTTCTCCAGCACGTATCCCTTCTTAGACGGCTTGAGCTGGAGCAGCTTGATGGCGCTCGACCCGATGTCCAGACCGATGACCGGTTGCGTTCGCTGAAACCACATCGCCAACTCCTTGAGCGTAGACCATCCGACCCGCGTCGGATCGCCTACCGCCGCTCCGTCCGCTGTTTGATCAAGCGTTCGATTTCACGCCGATTCTTCTCGGTGTACAAGCGCCAGTTTCTCCAATCGCGCCCCACGTCGGTAATGAGGCCTTCGCGTTCCCAGCGAAAGAGCGTCGCCTTGGAGATATCGAAGGTCTCGCACATCTCTTTCGCCTTATACGCTCGCTGCCGGGAAAGCCCCATGTCAATCCGCCGTGGGATGTTGAGTCAAAGCGTAGTAAGTATACTTAGTATGGTTGAACTGTCAAGGGAATAAGGGGAGCAGGGCAGGAATCGAGAGCGTTGTTCGTGACAAACAACTACGAACTACCCGAACCGTGCATCCGGGCGAAGACCGCCCAATCGAAGGGCTTGGGAGCGACGGCGTGCAGCGGAATGGCTTGGACGACCCCGTCGCCTCGTGAGGCGGTCATACACCCCACGATGCCGGCGGGGTCTTCGACCAACCGGCGGATCGCTTCGTAGGCGAGAAATTGGGCCAGCGCCTTGTCCTCGGGGACGGGCGGCGCGCCGCGCAGCGTATGACCCAGAATCGTCGCCTTGGTGGCCACGCTGAGCGGATAGCGGTCGTGGCCCGTCCGCCGTTGGGGCCAGTCGGTAATCGCCCGCGCCACGTATTCGACCAAGCCATGGACGCCGCCGAGGACATGATGGCGGTGCGGCGTGCGCTCGGCCACCACGAAGAGGTGGCTCTTGTTCGGAACCCCGAGTGAGCGTTTGAGCGTGCCCAAGATGACCTCTTCGATGTAGGCGTCGGGATCAGGATGCTCATTGACGAGGATGCCTTCCGCCCGGGCTTGATACGCGCAGGCCAAGGCCAGATGGCCGGAACCGGCGCCCATCACCTCGACGAAGAAAATACTGCCCATCGCCGCGCTGGTGGCCTTGAGCGACTCCAATGATTGATTGGCCAAAGCGACCGCGGAGTAAAACCCGAGCGAGACCGTCTGCGCCAGATTGTTATCGATGGTGCCGGGGATCCCCACGGTTTGCACGCCAAATCCTTCAAACATCGCCCGTGCGCCGCGCAGGCTGCCGTCACCGCCGATCACGACCAACGCCCCATCTTTGGTGAAGGGCTCGAGATGGCGAACCGCGACCTGCTGCACGCGTTCGTCTTTGAAGTCCTCGAACCGGCTGCTGCCGATCGGGCTGCTGGGATGATTGGCCATCCCGCGGGTGGCCTGCTCGCTGACCCGCTCGATCCAGTTGTTCGCCAATCCCAAAAAGCCGTGACGCACGAAATGCACCGCCACGCCCGCCCGCTCACCGCTGACGCTGAGTTCTTTGAGGGCCGCTCCCGCCCCGCCGAAATCTCCGCCGGAAACCAGGGCCACGACCTGTTTGATTTGCCGGGGCGCCAAAGTCACCCGGTCGCGCCGTTCCCGTTCCACGGTGACCCACACGTCGCGGGCGGTCCGCTCCCGCACGGATAAGCCCACTGCGGTGGAGTAACCCGATAATTGCTCCTCCTCGGCGGTCAGCAGAACGACATTGTCCTGGCCTTCCTTATATTCGCCGAACTCACTGAACGCCTCTCGGAAGGGCCGGGGGTCCAGATAGATGATCAGCGCGCGCAACGTGGAGCTGTGCGTGTAGAGGCAGACGACGCGGCCCTGATGCGAGCGGCCGATGCGGTGGACGCCCTCCACCACGTCGACATAGAGATCGAAGAACGAGTGTCCGGCGGGATAGCCGTACAGGGGATGTTTGAGCAGCCGCTTGGCGA
>JBDSOK010000315.1:0-4369 GCA_039914845.1 Nitrospiria bacterium
AATGGTGGCCGGGCTCAAGCCCAGTTCAGCCGTTTTCGTGAGGGTCCGGGACCCGACCGGGGTGGCGGTCTTGATGTACCAGAGAATCGTCGCCCGTAAAATCTCCTGGTCCCGGTTGGGAAGCTCCGTGTTGGTAGTAATGTGCCCCTCCATTAGCACTCACCGCTATAGAGTGCTAACAGCACTCTAGCAGGGGATCGGGAGACATGTCAAGAATTTCGTGTGGTTTGGGAAGGTGGCTTGGATCGGCCGGACCGCCGCGGAACCGGTTTCTTTCGAAGGCGTTCGGCGATCAGCGCAAGGCCTTCAAGGGTCAGGTGGGGGCGAATGGTCTCGATGGTCTCGGTGGCCGGTGCTATGAGGGGGGTGAGTCCGCCGGTGGCCACCACCCGGCATCGGGAGCCGACCTCTTGTTGGATCAACCGGACGATGCCGTCGACCATGCAGGCATGGCCTTGGATAATGCCGGTTTGCATGCTGCCGGTGGTCTCGCGCCCGATGATCGTGGGCGGCCTGACCCATTCCACCTTGGAGAGCTTTGCGGCCCGTGCGGTAAGGGCATCGGCCGCAATCGCGGCGCCGGGTGCGATCACCCCCCCGAGATACGTTCCGTCCGCCGAGACCACGCAAAACGTCGTGGCGGTGCCGAAATCCACGATAATCAGCGAGCCGCCATACGCCTCATAGGCCGCCGCGGCGTTGACCAGGCGATCCGCCCCGATTTCTTCCGGGTTGGGGTATCCGATCGCGAGCCCGAGGGGAGAGGTATGACTGACGACATGCGGGGTGAGGTGATAATGACGGTGTAACAGTCCAACAAATGCCGGGGTGAGATTCGGGACCACGCTCGAAATGATGGCGTCGGACGGCGAAGGCGAGCCGGTATTCCGGATGAGTTCGTGGACCATGAGGCCGTATTCATCGGCGGTGCGGCCGGCCTGGGTGGCCAGACGCCACTCGTGACGGAGCACCCGGCCCTGAAACAGCCCGATGACAATGTTGGTATTGCCGATGTCCACGGCGATTAACAATTTGGTCATGCGCTTTCCGATCAGCGGAGGGGGGGCGGCGCGGTTCGGCACAAGAGGACGTCCCCTGAGTGGATCGCGCGCGAGCCCCCATCCGGCCCGAGAATGATCAGCCGGCCTGACGCATCAAGCCCTTGATCGATCCCGTCCAACGAGCCGCCGGGGGTGAGGATCGACAGGTAGCGGCCGCGCGTCGCGCTGGCGGCGTTCCATCGCCGGGCCGCGGTCTCGATGTCGTGCGGCAGTTCCGCCAGCCGACGAGCCAGCATGTTGAGCACCCCCGCGGCCAGCCGATTCCGATCCGTGACCCGTCCCGTGGCGTCGAGCAGCGAGATGGCCGAGGATCGCACGTCGTCCGGCAGGGCGGCGGATCGATTGTTGACATTGATGCCGATCCCGACCACCGCCGATGAATCGGCCTGCGACCGGCTCTCCACGAGGATACCGGCCACCTTCTTCTCCCCGATGAGCACGTCATTCGGCCATTTGAGCCGGGCCTGGGCGGCGGTCGTTTCGCCGATCGCATCGACCACGGCGACGGCCGCGGCCAGACCGATCCACGGCCAGCGGCCGCGCTCGATCGAAGGCCGAAGGATGATCGACATGGCCAGGGCGGATCCGTGAGGCGTTCGCCAAGTTCGCTCGCCGCGGCCGCGACCCGCGTGTTGTGACTCCGCCAGGCACACGACGCCGTGCGGGGCGCCGTCGGCCGCCCACCCGAGGGCCAGCGTGTTCGTGGAATCCACCCGATCAAACAGGTGGAGCGACCAGCCGTCCGCTGGCGACAGCTCGCGGCGGATCGCGTCGAGATTCAGTGCGTCCGCCATAGTTCCAGGTGCAGATCCGCGGCGGGCGCCGAATGGGTGAGCGCGCCCACCGAGATCACATCCACGCCCAGCGCGGCGATGTCGCGCACCCGGTCGAGCGTGACCCCGCCCGAGACCTCGACGAGCGCGCGGCCTTTGATCGCGGCAATGGCCGTGCGCAGGTGATCGACCGGCATATTGTCGAGCAGAACCACGTCCGCACCCGCGTCCACCGCCTCGCGCGCGCCGGACACCGATTGAACCTCGACTTCCACCTTGAGCAGGTGTCCCGCCCGGAGTTTGGCGCGACGGACCGCGTCGGTGATCGAGTCCGCCAAGGCCAGATGCGTATCCTTGATCAAAATGCCGTCGTCCAGTCCCATCCGGTGGTTGGTCCCGCCGCCGCACCGGACGGCGTATTTGTCCAGCAGCCGCCAACCGGGAGGAGTCTTCCGGGTGTCGGTGATCAACGTCTGGAATCCCTTGACGGAATCGACGTAGGCGCGGGTCAGGGCCGCGATGCCGCACAGGCGCTGCAGGATATTGAGCGCCACGCGCTCGGCGGAGAGGATCGCCCGGCCGTCGCCGCGAACGGAGAGCAGGGCGGCGCCCGCCTCGACGCGCGCGCCGTCTTCGATCTCCGGCGTGACGGTGGCGGATGGGTCGAGGGTTCGAAACACCAACGCCGCGACGGGGCCCCCGGCCATGACGGTTGCCGACCGGGCCGAGATCCGTCCCTCGGCGGAGATCGCCGAGGGAAACATCGCCGACGTGGTGGCGTCTCCGCGACCGATGTCTTCCGCAAGCGCGCGCTCGACGAACTCGCGTAATCCGGCCGGGACCGGGATCATGCCCCGCCCTCCAGGCGGTGAATCTGATCGGCCAGGATTGTGACCTGCTCCCGCAATTCCGATCGGCGGCGTTCGTGATCGGCCACGACCTCGGCCGGCGCTTTGGCGGTGAACGCAGGATTGGCCAGTTTGGCGTCCAGACGAGCCAGTTCCCCATCGGCCGTGTCGCGGTTCTTCTTCAAGCGGGCGCGCTCTTTCTCCAGGTTGAGGCCTTCCAGGACGATGAAGAGTTCTCCCAACGAGGTGGAACTCACCACGGCGCCGGGAGGGATGACGACGTCGGGACCCGTGTGGAACTCGGCCAGACGGGCCAGCCGGAGAATGTCCTGTTGACCGTGCCGCCGGAGGACGTCCGCCTGGGGCTCCGACATCCGCAACCCGGCCCGCAGCTTCTGAATCGGCTGGACGTTCAACTCGCTGCGCACGGTGCGGATGGCGCCGATCACTTCGATGACGTCGGCCATGATCCCTTCCAGGGCTTCGTCTTCCCGGGTGATCGAGGCCGCCTTCGGGTATGGAGCACGCACGATCGTGTCGCCGGCGTGGGGAAGCTTCTGCCAGATTTCCTCGGTGATGAACGGCATGAAGGGATGGAGTAAACGGAGCGTCGTTTCCAGCGTCGTCAATATCGTCGCGCGGGTGACGGCTGCTTCGTCATCCGGCGCCTCGGCCGCCAGGCGCGGCTTGGCGAGTTCGATGTACCAGTCGCAGAACTCGTGCCAGATGAAGTGATAGAGGTGGTTCGCGGCTTCATCGAATCGGTACGCCTCGAGATCTTGACGGACGGTGTTGATGCACCTGTTCAGACGGGCGGTGATCCAATGGTCGGCGAGCGATCGTTTGGTCGAATCGTCTTGGGTCGGGCGGCCTTCGGTGTTCATCAGCACGAAGCGCGACGCATTCCAGAGTTTGTTGGCGAAGTTGCGATAGCCCTCGATCCGCTGCTCGGAGAGCTTCACATCCCGGCCGGGCGAGGCCATCGCGGCCAGGGTGAAACGCAGCGCGTCGGTGCCGTACTGCTCCATGATCCCCAGCGGGTCGATCACATTGCCCTTCGACTTGCTCATCTTCTGGCCGTCGGCATCCCGCACCAGCGCGTGGATGTACACGTCGCGGAACGGCACATCGCCCATGAACTTGAGGCCCATCATGATCATGCGGGCGACCCAGAAGAAGAGGATGTCGAAGCTCGTGACCAGCGCGGCGGTGGGGTAGAAACGCGCCAGATCCGGCGTCCGTTCGGGCCATCCCAACGTCGAGAACGGCCACAGCGCGGAGGAGAACCAGGTATCGAGCACGTCGGGGTCTTGGATGAGGCGCGTGCCGCCGCAGGCCGGACAGCGGGATGGATTCGTGTGCGCGTCGGCCCGGTCCGGCAGAATCGGCCGTGCGGTCCGCCCGATGGTATACGAGGGCTCGACTCCCGCCGTGCGGATCGGAATCACCGCCGGGTCGCAGGCCGCGCAGTACCATACCGGGATGCGGTGGCCCCACCAGATTTGCCGGGACACGCACCAATCCTGGAGATTGTTCATCCAGCCGAAGTAGTTGTTCGTCCATCCTTCGGGAATCAACCGGATTCGCCCGCTCCTGACGGCCTCGATCGCGGGCGCCGCGAGAGATCGTTCCGGATCGTTGACGCTGACAAACCATTGCGGGGAGGACAGCGGTTCCACCGCGGTTT
>JBDSOK010000318.1:0-4907 GCA_039914845.1 Nitrospiria bacterium
TGCCGGGAGTGCGGCAAGCTGTATCGCGCCGAGCCGCTGCATGTCTGCGAGTTCTGTTTCGGCCCGCTGGAGGTGGACTACGATTACGACGCCATTGCGGCGAGTATTTCGCGCGACACGATCGCCCGGGGGCCGAACAGCTTATGGCGGTATATCGATCTCTTGCCGGTCGAGAAGGAGGCGACCGTGGGGTTGCACGGCGGCTTCACGCCGATGATTCGCGCGCACCGCCTCGGACGGGAACTCGGCCTCGACGAACTGTATCTGAAGAACGATACGGTGAATCATCCCACGCTGTCGTTCAAGGATCGCGTCGTCGCGGTCGCCCTGACCTGCGCCAAGGAATTCGGCTTCGACACCGTCGCCTGCGCCTCGACCGGCAATCTGGCCAATTCGGTCTCGGCTCACGCGGCGCAGGCGGGTCTGAAATGCTACGTCTTCATCCCGTTTGACCTCGAGTCGGCCAAGGTGCTCGGCAATTTGATCTACCATCCCACCGTGGTCGCCGTGGAAGGCACCTACGACGACGTCAACCGGCTGTGCAGCGAGATCGCCGGTGAGTACCCCTGGGCGTTCGTCAACATCAATATCCGGCCGTATTACGCCGAGGGATCGAAGACGCTCGCGTATGAGACCGCCGAACAACTCGGGTGGAGGGCGCCGGATCAGGTCGTGGTCCCCATCGCGTCCGGATCCCTGCTCACCAAAATCTGGAAGGGCCTGAAGGAATTCGAGCGGGTGGGGTTGATCTCCGGCGTGCACACCAAGGTGAACGGCGCGCAGGCGGCGGGGTGCTCCCCGGTGGCCTCCGCGTTCGCGGCCGGCCGCGACTTCATCAAACCGGTCAAACCCAAAACCTTGGCCAAATCGCTGGCCATCGGCAATCCCGCAGACGGATTCTACGCCCTGCGGACCGCCAGAGAAACCGGGGGGATCATCGAGATGGTCACCGACGATGAGATCGTCGCCGGCATTCATCTCCTGGCTCAGACCGAGGGAGTCTTCGCCGAAACGGCCGGCGGCGTGACGGTGGCGGTCCTCAAGAAACTGGTCGAGCAGGGGGCGATTCCCCGTGGGGATCTGACCGTGGCCTACATCACCGGCAACGGCCTGAAAACACAGGAAGCGGTGGCCGGCACGCTGGGCGAGGCGGTCTATATCGAGCCGAGTCTTGAAAAGTTTCAACGACGCTTTCGTTTGAAGGAGACCTGATATGCCGGTGACCGTCCGCATCCCCTCGCCCCTGAGGCCCCTCACGGGAGGATTGAGCGAGGTCCAAACCAAAGCCGAGACCATCAACGGCCTGCTCAACGAATTAGACAGCGCGTATCCGGGCATGAAAGCCCGATTATGCGATGACACCGGCTCGGTGCGGCGCTTTGTGAATATTTATGTGAACGAAGAAGATATCCGCTTTCTCACCCATCAGGACACGCCCCTCAAAGACGGCGATCAGGTCTCGATCGTGCCGGCGATCGCCGGCGGGGCTCGATAGGAACACACCGATGGCCACGTTCAAAATCCATATCACTTTTCCCGAAAACCGGATTACGGACCCGATCATTTATCATATCGGACAGGAGTTCAAGGTCGTCACCAACATCCGTCGCGCCGACGTCACCGAGAAAACCGGGTGGATGGACGTGGAGCTGGTGGGCGAGTCGGGCGAAATCGAGCGCGCCGTGGCGGCGTTGAAGGGCCGGGGCGTCAAGGTCGATCCGATTGAACGGAATATCATTGAATAGGGTGCATGAGAGGCTGTTCGTTAACGAATAACAGGGACTGCAAACCATGGCATTCACCGACGCGCAAATCGAACGCTACAGCCGGCATCTGATCTTAAAAGAGGTCGGCGGCAAGGGGCAAAAGAAGATTGCCGACGCCAAGGTGTTCCTCGTGGGGGCCGGCGGCCTCGGCTCGCCCTCGGCGCTGTATCTGGCCGCGGCCGGCGTCGGGACCCTGGGGATCATGGACGGCGACACGGTGGACTTGTCCAACCTCCAGCGGCAAATCCTCCACACGACCGCCCGCGTCGGGGTGCCGAAAGTGGAGTCGGCTCGGCAAACCTTGTCGGCGCTCAATCCGGACGTCACGATCCGGACGTATCAAGACCGGATCTCCTCCTCCAACATCATGGAGTTGATCCGCGACTACGATATCGTGCTGGATGGGTCGGATAACTTCCCCACCCGTTTCCTGGTCAACGATGCGTGCTTCTTTTTGAAAAAGACGCTGATTTCCGGCAGTATCTTTCGCTTCGAGGGACAGGTCGTCGTGATCAAGGCGCATGAGGGCCATCCCTGCTATCGCTGTCTCTATCCCGAACCGCCGCCGCCGGGGCTCGTGCCCTCCTGCCAGGAAGCGGGGGTGCTGGGCGTGCTCGCGGGCACCATCGGCATTTTGCAGGCGGCCGAAGCGTTGAAGGAAATTTTGGGAGCGGGCGAATCGCTGGCCAACGGACTGGTCATGTACGACGCGCTGGAGATGACCTTTCGCACGCTCAAAACGCGCAAGAATCCGCAGTGCGCGCTCTGCGGCCCGAACCCGACCATCACCACGCTCTTGGATTATGAACAATCCTGCACCTTGCCGGCCTCCACGGGCCATGGGGTATGAAGATTCCCAAGGCGCTGGTGGAGGCGATGTTCGCCCATGCCGAAGAGACGTATCCCGAGGAATGCTGCGGGTTGCTGGCCGGGGTGGAGCAGCCGAGCCATCTCTATCGTATTCACAACGCCCACGAAACGCCGAAGGTCTTTTACGAGATGGCGCCCAAGGAACAGTTCTTCGCGTGTAAGAACATGCGGCACAACGGGCTCTCGCTCCTGGGGATTTATCATTCCCACCCCGAAAGCCCCGCCCGGCCGTCGGACAGCGATATCCGCCTCGCCTACGATCCCGAGCCGCATTATCTGCTGATGTCCCTTCAGCACCGCGACCGCCCCGACCTGCGCGCCTATCGCATCGTTCAAGGCACGGTGACTGAAGAACCGATCGAGGTCGTGTAAGGCGTGGAGTTGACAAGCAGCCGCCTCATCGCATAGAAAGATCTCTGTCGTCCGCTCCGGACGACGGCTTCTCCGGCGGATACAGCCATGCCGCAACTGTCACAACCGAAGATTCTCGCGATCATCATGGCGGGCGGACGGGGGGAACGGCTGGCCCCGCTGACCGAGATCCGCACGAAGCCCGCCGTGCCCTTCGGCAGCAATTATCGCATCGTGGATTTCGTCCTCAGCAACTTCGTCAACTCCGACATCATGGCGATCTATGTGCTGGTGCAATACCGGTCGCAATCGCTGATCGAGCACCTGCGGCGCGCGTGGCGCATCGGCGGACGCGTCCAGCGGAATTTCATCACCGTGGTGCCCCCGCAGATGAAGACCGGCGGGATGCTCTACGGCGGGACCGCCGACGCGGTGTATCAGAATATCAATCTGATCCACGATTTCGGACCCGACTTGGTGGCGGTCTTCGGCGCCGATCATATCTACCGGATGGATATCGGCCAGATGGTGGACTTCCATCGCACGCGCGAGGCGCAGATCAGCGTCGCGGCCCTGCCCGTCCCGTTGGCGGCGGCCTCGGCCTTCGGCGTCATCGAGGCCGACCGCGCGGATCGCATCATCGGCTTCGAAGAAAAACCGGCGCGGCCCAAAGCTATGCCCGCCGATCCCGATATGGCCTATTCATCGATGGGCAATTACCTCTTCGACACGGAGGCCCTGGTGCGGATTCTGGAGGACGACGCCGCACACGGCGGCTCGCACGATTTCGGCCGCGACATCCTCCCCCGATTGATCGACTCCTATCGCGTCTGCGCCTACAATTTCGCGGCCAATACCATCCCGGATTTAAAACCCTATGAGGAACCGGGGTATTGGCGGGATGTCGGGACCTTGGAAGCCTACTGGCAAGCCCATATGGACTTGCTCGGCGAGCGGCCCATTTTCGACCTGCGGAACACGAGCTGGCCGATCATGACCGACAGTTGGGACGGCCCACCGGCTAGTCTGGTGCGCTGTCGGATCGACGAAACGATGATCGGCCAGGGCAGCCAAATCGTCGAGGCCGACATCCGCCGGTCGGTCATCGGCCGCAACGTGCGGATCGAGCCGGGCTGCGTCATCGAAGAGTCCATCGTCTTCGAGGGCTCGACCGTCGGGCCCGGCAGCCGCCTTCGGCGAGTGGTCGCGGATCGATTCAACGCTCTCCCCAAGGGAACCGTGCTCGGAGCCTCCGACCTGCCCGGCGTACGCCCCCCCCTCACCGTGCTCCCTCGCGGCAGCTTGATCGGGCGCCGGCGCGCGTCGAAAATTTAGCGGGCGGCCTCGGCGGCGACTTCGGCGGGGCTCAGGCTGCGGGCGAAAATCTTCACCTCATCCATCGACCCCGCGAACGGCGTGCCCCCATCGTTGCCCCGCGCACCGATCTTCAGCGATGTCCGTGACGGAATCGGCGTCAGCGTCGCCGCGGCATTCACGGCCTCCGCGACCCCGTTGACGTAGCACCGCAGCGTGTCCGATCCTGGATCGAACGTCACGGCGACGTGATACCAGGTCTGGGCCGCCAGGCTCGTCGTCCCGACGCAGGCATTATAGGCGACCCCATTGATGACGTATCCCCGAAGCCGGTTGTCCGAACCGATCCGCATCGCATACCCACCCAAGCCTGACGCCCAATCGAACTTCTCGACGACGCCGTGTTGAACGCCCGGCGCGCTGCGTTTGATCCAGGCGGAAAGCGTCCACCCGTTGAGGGGGTCGATCGAGGCATGATTCGGCACCGTGACGCGATCGTCCACGCCGTCAAAGACCAGCGCCTCCGCGAGATGTCCGGTGGCCGAGACCGGCCCGACCGCAGAACCGTCATTGAGGTCCACCGCGGCGAACACCCCGGCCATGGAC
>JBDSOK010000027.1:0-4813 GCA_039914845.1 Nitrospiria bacterium
CGAAGTCGATCAGGCGAGCGACCTCCTGAAGCGCCTGGGATTTCGGAAACGTGACGATGCCGGAAAAGGAAATGAAGAACCGGCGCGCCAGCGCCCGCTCCGCCTGAGCCAGGTCGCCGGTAAAACAGTGGAACACCCCGCGGTGATGCGGTTGTTCATCGAGGAGGGCGAAGGTATCGTCCCACGCATCCCGCGTATGAATGACCAGCGGCAGATGGTGGCGCTCGGCCAGGGCGATTTGCGCGGCGAACTGCGTGCGCTGGACCGACCGCTCGGAGTGCTCGTAATAATAGTCCAGCCCGACTTCTCCGTACGCCACCACGCGCGGCGCCGCCGCCAACTCGTCCAGCGTCTTCAGCGCGTCCGCATCGATGGTGGAGGCCTCATGGGGATGGACCCCGACCGTCGCGTACACATCCGGCCGGCGGGCGGCGAGCGCGATCGCCGAACGACTGCCGGCCAGATCCGTCCCGACCGCGAGACATCGCTCGACCCCAGCCGAACGGGCGCGGGTCAGCACCTCGTCGCGATCGGCGTCGAACTCAGGACCGTGAATATGAGAATGGGTGTCGATGAACATGGCGGAGACGCACAACGCCTGAGACGGCAATTTCCTGCCGCCTCAGGCGCTGTTCCTACGGTGAACTCGTCGGCCGACTGCTAGACGATCGCATCCACAATCGCGTTCAACGTCGGGCTCGGGCGCATCGCCTTCGTCGTCTTCGCCTGATCGGGATGATAGTAGCCGCCCAGATCCACGGGTTTCCCCTGCGCGCCGATCAGTTCGGCCGTGATCTTGGCCTCGTTCTCTTGAAGCTGTTTGGCGACCTGGGCAAACCGCGTGTGGAGGTTCTTGTCTTCCGTCTGCTCGGCCAGGGCCTGCGCCCAGTAGAGGGCCAGGTAGAAATGGCTGCCGCGGTTGTCGATCTCCCCGACTTTCCGCGCCGGCGATCGGTTGTTATCGAGCAACATGGCGGTCGCACGATCCAACGTGTCCGCGAGGATTTTCGCGGTGGCATTGTCGGTGGCTTTGCTCAGATGTTCCAGGGAGGCCGCCAGGGCCAAGAATTCGCCCAGCGAATCCCACCGCAAGTACCCCTCTTCCTGAAGCTGCTGGACATGCTTGGGCGCCGAGCCTCCGGCCCCGGTCTCGAACAGGCCGCCGCCGTTCATCAGGGGGACGATCGAGAGCATTTTGGCGCTGGTCCCGATCTCCAGAATCGGGAACAGATCGGTAAGATAGTCGCGCAACACGTTGCCGGTGACGGAGATCGTATCCTTCCCCTCTTTCATCCGCTGCAACGAGAACCGCGTCGCCTCCGCCGGAGACATGATGCGGATGTCCAGACCCTTCGTCTCGTGTTTCGGCAGATACGTATTCACTTTCTTGATCAACTCCGCGTCGTGCGCCCGGCTCTTGTCCAACCAGAAAATCGCGGGGGATCCGGTCGCGCGCGCGCGATTGACGGCCAGCTTGACCCAATCCTGAATCGCCGCGTCTTTGACCTGGCACATCCGCCAGATATCCCCCTCTTCCACCCGATGCTCAAGCAACACCTGCCCGGACGCCGTGACCACCCGCATCGTACCGCTGCCCGGGGCTTTGAACGTCTTGTCGTGCGAGCCGTATTCCTCCGCCGCCTGCGCCATCAGCCCCACGTTGGGCACGCTGCCCATCGTCCGCGGATCGAAGGCGCCGTGTTGTTTGCAGAACGCGATGACTTCCTGATAGACCGGAGCGTAGCTGCCGTCGGGGATGACCGCCTTGGTATCCTGCAGTTTGCCGTCGGGACCCCACATCTTCCCCGAATCGCGAATCACCGGGGGCATGGAGGCATCGATGATGATGTCGCTGGGCACATGTAAATTGGTGATGCCCTTATCCGAGTTGACCATGGCCATCGGGGGCCGCTTCTGATACACCGCCTTGATGTCCGCTTCGATGGCGGCGCGTTGATCGTCCGGCAACGCTTTGATCTTGCCGTAGAGGTCACCCAGCCCATTGTCGGGATCGACGCCGAGCTTTTGAAACACCGCCCCATGTTTGTCGAAGACCTCTTTGAAAAACACGGAGACCGCGTGACCGAAGATCTTGGGATCCGAGACCTTCATCATCGTGGCCTTCAGATGCAACGAGAACAAGACCCCCTGCTGTTTGGCATCCTCAATCTGCGCCTCAAGGAACTCACGCAACGCGCGGCGGCTCATGAACGTCGCGTCGATCACTTCGCCCGCCTTGATGGACAGCTTGGGTTTGAGCACCGTGGTCTTGCCGTCCTGCCCCACAAACTCGATGCGCGCGTCGGTGGCCTCGGTCAGTGTGAGGGATTTTTCGTTGGATCGAAAATCGCCGTGGGTCATGTGCGCCACGTGGGTCTTGGAGTCCGGACTCCAGGCCCCCATCTTGTGCGGGTGCTTTCTCGCATATTGCTTGACCGACAACGGCGCCCGCCGGTCGGAATTGCCCTCGCGCAAAACCGGGTTGACGGCACTGCCCTTGATCTTGTCGTAGCGCGCCTTGATCTCTTTCTCGGCGTCGGTTTGCGGGTTTTCGGGATAGTCCGGGAGCTTGTAACCCTGCGACTGTAATTCCTTGACGGCGGCCTGCAACTGCGGGAGCGACGCGCTGACGTTGGGCAATTTAATGATATTGGCCTCCGGCGTCTTGGCCAACTCGCCCAATTCGGCCAGATCGTCGGAATGTTTCTGGCTTGGGGTCAGATGTTCGGGAAAATTGGCGATGATGCGGCCGGCGAGTGAAATGTCCCGCTTCTCCACGGCAACGCCCGCCGCCTTGGTAAACGCGGCGACGATCGGCAGCAACGAGTACGTGGCCAGCATCGGCGCTTCATCGACTTCCGTATAAATGATCTTCGATTTCGGTGGGGCCATGGTCGGTCCTCAGTTGGTGTGTGGGTTGTGAAGAACACAAGAATCAGAGCCAGTTTTTTAATCGATTTCCCGCCTGCTTGTCAAGGATCTTGAAGACCTAGAAAGGAGGGACGAACGGCCTATTCCCCGCGACGACTACCGGCACACTCAATCCCCCCCTTTTAACGTGTCGGTGTCGTACTCCACCATTAACTCCTCGGGGCGTTCACCGAGCCCCGCGCGGAACGACCGCTCCATCGACCGGAGACGGGCGAGGCGCTCGGCGTCGCCCCCGCTCTCCCGCCGCAGCAGATGCCGGCACAGCGCCAGACCGCGCTGGAAATGCTCCGGCAAGGTTTCATCCATCAAATGGCTCCAGGTGATGTACACCAGATACTCCCCGAACGTCGTCGCCTCCGGATGGCGGGTCCCGATGGCGACCAATTCGCCGTACGCCTGCGAGGCCTCCGCGCCGTCGCCCCCGGAAAACCGCTCCTCGGCCGCCACCGCCGCCGCGAGGTCCTCACCCAATTCGCCGGACGCCTGCACCCGGAGAAACACCTGCCACGCCGTCACCGCCGGATCAAAATTCACCGTGTCGTCCTCCCGCTAATCCCCCAGCAACTCGCCGACGGGCTTTAAATCGTCTACCTGATCGCACACCGTCTTGACGGCCATGATGATCGGGACCCCCAGCAATAACCCCCACACCCCCCACAACCAGCCCCAAAACAGCACGCCGACAAAGATCACGACCGGGTTCATCCCCCCCGCCCGTCCGGTCAACCACGGCGTGAGTAAGTACCCTTCAAGACTGGTGATGAGCAGCGAAAGCCCCGCGACCAGCAGCGCCATGCCCAGGGTCCCGAATTGCAAGAGGGCGACCAGTCCCGATCCTCCGGTCACGATGACCGGACCGAGATAGGGAATCGTATTGAAGACCCCCGCGGCCACTCCCCAGATCGCCGCATGCTCCAATCCGATCCAGAGAAAGACGAGCCAGGTCACCAGGCCGACCAACAGGCTGGTGGCGAGCTGCACCAGCAGGTACCGCTGAATCCGGCCGGTAATATCATCCAAGACCTGGACGGTGATTTTTCTTTGGCTGAGCGTGGGGCCGGTGATTTTGACCAATTTACGCCGGAAGGTATCGCCCCCGGCGAGGAGAAAATAGGCCAGGAACAACACGACCCCCGCCTGGGCGGCCGCGCCCAGCGCGCCCCGGGTGCCGACCCACAGGTAATCTTGGATATGCAGCCTGGGCTGTTCGATTTGCACCCGCGTCACCCCGCGCGGCGCGGGGGGCGCCGCGCCCGCCGTCTCACTCGCCGCCCGTTCGAGTTGGGTGGCGGCTTGTTGCACCTTCTCCATGGCGCCGAATGACTTGACGCGCTCGTCGCGCAGCACGCGTCGGAATTTCTGCGCGGCGTCGGGCAGGGTCTCGACCATCTGGGCCGCCTCATCGCTCAGCGCATACGCCAGCGTGCCGACCCCTCCCACCACCGCGATCAACAGGACGGCCGCGCCGAGCGCGCGAGGGATCCGCCACCGCTGCATCAGATCCACCAACGGCGTTCCCGCATAGCTGATGATCACACCCAACATCACGGGAACGAACACCGCGCGGGCCCAATGCAGCGTAAAGATCACCGCCAGCACCGTCAGCACCGCTAGCGAGACATTGCGCACATCCACCGGCCTGCGCGGAGCCGCGGCGCGCGAACGATCGTCAGATTCCATGATGATCCCCGCCCTCCATCGCGTCACGCCGGCCGGTCACGGCGCCGGCTCGGCGGACGACACCCCCTGGCGGTCGATCCACTCGACGATCAGCCTTTCGTCGGCCTTGGTCACACCGGGCATGCTGCGCAGCAGGCGTGAGTCCGCGAGCGCGCGGAGCTCGTCGAGTGCATCGCGGCGGCGGTAGGCGTCGATCAGGAGC
>JBDSOK010000057.1:0-21878 GCA_039914845.1 Nitrospiria bacterium
CGTCACCGAATTCCACCACCCCGCCGATACCGCACATGGTTAGATCCCGCTCACGGTTGAAAGGTTCAAATCGTTCAAGAGTTCAAGGGTTCAACGGAATTGATCCGCGCCGACGCCTTCGATCGGAATGTGAGCGACTCGAACGATGTGAACCTTGGAACATGCGTGTCCCGAACGCGGTCCCAGAGGCCCACCATTTCCGTCTGCATCTGCGAGGCCACGAACCGATCGCCCACCGCCAAATACCCCCCGTCCCGCCGTTTGAACGCCAAGGGATCCGTGTCGAGCCGATTCACGCCGGCGTCGGTCGTCACCGCCATCTCCACCCCGCAGCGCGTGAGCCACGAACGGATGCGTTCGTGGGTCCGGCCTTTGGGGTAGGCGAACGCCACGGGACGCACGCCGGTTTCCGCCGCGATGCGATCGAGCGAGCCGCCGATTTCCGCCAGACCCTCCGGCTCATCGATCGCATCCAAGAAGACATGATTGATCGTGTGGGCGCCGAGGCTCATTCCTCCGCGAACCATCTCGCGCACCTGATCCCAGGTGAGCATCAGGCGTTCCGCGGGCGCCGCGGTCTCGCGGAGGGCGCGAACCCGCAGGTCAGTGACCACCGCCTCGCGCGCGGCAACCGACAGGCCGTTCAGCGCCGTGACCAACCGGTCGATCCCCACGGTCCCGTCGAGGGTCCGGCCGGCATCGCGGAGCGCCGCCGTGATCCGATCGGGGTAGACGGCCCCATCGACCTCGTCGCCCGACAGGCGCTCACCCAGCGCCCGCACCGCCCAATCCACCTCATCCCACCACAGCCGGCGCCCGGAATCAATGGGACCGGTCGTGAGAAAGAACGTGGCCGGAACGCCATAGCGTCGCAAGATCGGAAACGCATGCCGGTAGTTGTCGCCGTAGCCGTCATCGAAGGTGATCAGCACGGCCCGCGGGGGAAACGCGATCCGCTCACGGACGTGACGCAACGTCTCATCCAAGGTCAGGACGCGATAGTCGCGTGCGAGCGCGGCGATCTGCCGCTCGAACACGTCCTTGGCCACTATCATGCCCTGGCAGGGCGTCCGCAGCTTCTCATGCAGGGGCAACACGCGATGGTAGGAGAGAATGGACAAGACGCGGCCGCCGGCGCGTTCGCGAGCCGCCGGGAGGCCCAAGGCGCGACAGAGGACCGTCACGGCCACCTTGGCCCGATCCCTCGGCCGCCATCGCAGACGGGCTCGCGCCGTCAATTCTTCATAGAGACTTGCGTGCTCGGCCACCATCGCGTCGAAGTCATGGGAGCGCTCGACCCGTTCGCGACCGCGCCGGCCCATGTGGGCGGCACGATCGGGATCGTCGAGCAGACGGCCGATCCGATCGGCCATGGCCTCGGGCTCACTCGAGGGCACCAGGTATCCGTTCTCGCCCTCGGTGATCAGATCGACGTTTCCCCCGACCGCGGTCGCCACCACCGGCTTGCGGCACGCCATCGCCTCCAGGAGACCGTTGGAGGTCCCCTCGAACAGCGAGGAATTGACGTACACGTCCATCAGGCCGAGTAACTCCGGCACATCGTGGCGGGCACCCAGGAAGAGGACATCCCCCGGCGTCAGCCCCCACGTCGCGCCCTCCGTCTCCACCCGGCGGCGGAGGTCGCCGTCCGCGTCGTGGCCCACCAGCATCAATTTGACCCCGGCGCGCGCCTGTCTGACCCGGGCAAACGCGCGCACCAACGTCTCGTGGTCTTTCACCGGCCTGATCCCGCCCACGGTACCGACGACGCGATCGCCGGGTTGGAGCCCCAATTCACTCCGCACGGCGGCGTGATCGACGGGCCGCCCAAACCGGGTGAGATCCACCCCATTCGAGAGATACTGCGTCCGAGACTCGTCGAGACCCCATTCGGCCGTGAGGTGGCGCTGAATGTCCCGCGACACCGCCACGAAGCGATCGACCGCCGGCGCGAGCGCGCGTTGCACCACCCGCCGCTTCCACGCCCGCTCGGGGCTTTGCGTTTCCCGTCCGTGCTCGCCGTGAATCACGACCGGCACGCGCGCCAGCCGGGCCGCCACCACCGCGTACACATAGGTTGACCAGTTGTGCGAGTGCACGACGTCGACCCGTTCGCGCCGGAGGAGCCGCGCCAGCTTGAGGATCAAGCGCAGATCCAATCTCGGGCGCCGGTGCAGCTCGAACACGGGAATCCGCTCGCTCAATCGGAACCGGCTGAGGGGTCTGGCGCGGCGTAAGCAGCAAATGAGGGGTTCGAACCGCGTCGGATCGAGGCCGTTGACGACGTTGATCACCACCCCCTCGGTGCCCGCGACTCCCAATTGATCCAGAACGTGCATGATCCGGATGCGACTCATCGTCCCCCGCCCTTTCGACCGAAGACGCGCGCGCGGATCTTTCCGATGATCAGCGCCGCGGCCCGCATCAGGGAAAACCCGAACGGCTTGAGATCCCGGGGATCGTAATAGGCGAATGAGCGCGCCCCGATCACGGAGCCCAGCCACGCACTCCAGGCCGTGGGCCCCTGCCGGCGTGTGGTCGCGAATGACCCCAGATCGTGGAGAAAATCCAGCCATCGCACACCCTCCCGCTGTCTGACCGGCCGCTCGTAGACCGCTCCGATCGCATCGCGATAGGCCAGGTACGCGAGATTGACGCCGCAATCGGTGGGCAACCGGTTGTAATAGATGCTGCGGGCATTCATCTCCAACAGATACATGGCGCCGGTCGAACGGTCCTGCACGTATTCGACGCCGATGAGCCCCCGATACCCCACCGCCTGTAGAAATTTCACCGTCAGGTGTTCGAGTTCCTCGACATACACGCTCTCACCCAGACTCGTGATCCCGTAATCCGGCGGGTATTGCCGGATTTTCCGGCCGATGTGGAAACCCCGCACCTGTGAGTGGGCATCGAAGTACGCCGCACACATAAAGACCGCGCCGTCCCCTCCCCGAATGATTTCCTGCACGACCGTCCGTCCCAAGAGGGACGGATACCGGCTATAAAATTGCTCCAGCGTCAGGGCCGACGAGAGGACGGCGTTCTTAGCCTCCTGCGGAAACTGAACGGAGAAGGTGTCCACCGGCTTCACCAGACAGGGAAAGCGGAACCGGCCGGCCAACTCGCGCACATCCTCCGCGGTCTGCGGATACCCCGTCGCGGGGATCGGCATCCCATAGCGCTCGGCGAGCGTGTGCGTGCCGTGTTTGGTGATGATCATCTCCAGGGTCTTGGCATCGGGGATATTGAACCGGAACACCGGCGACAACTCCTCGCGGAAATCCGACAGGATTTGCACATACTCGTCGCTGGTGGGAAACAAGACCGGACGCTCCCGGCGTGACCCGAGGGCGATCAGCTCGGTCAGAAACGCCCGCCGATCGCGGGCCGGCGGGGATACGGTCACCGCGCGACAATAGCGCGAGAACCGCCCGGCCTCCTCGTCCCGCTGATGGACGCCCACGACGGGCACGCCGTGTCGGCCCAGCGCCCTGACCACGCCCAGGCCGTTCACCCCGAGTCCCAAGACCACCGCCGGAATCGCCATGGCCTACCGAGACCCGTCGTTGACTGCGCGTATGCCCGCTCCTTGATCGGCATGACCGGCCGAGACCGCCGTACCCACCCGGCGCGCCACCGACGTGCGGAGCAGCGTCTCCAAGGCCGTCAATTGATGATCCCAGCGGTGATGGCGCTCCACGAACGCCCGCGCGCGGCGACCCGATACCAGGCGGTGGTCCTCATTCTTCAAGAGGAACACGATCTCGCGGGCCAATCCCTTCGCGCCGTCCGCCGTTCGAATCCCGTCTTCGGCTCCCACCGCCATGCCCTGAAACGCGAGGGTGGTCCCCACGACCGGCAGGCCCATCGCCATCGCTTCGAGCACCTTGTTTTGAATCCCTCGCGCGATCCGGAACGGGGCCACGGCCACGGCCGCACCCGCCAGAAACGGCCGGACATCGTCCACCGCGCCGGTGACGACCACGCCGGGCCTCGCCCCCAGCGAGCTCACCGCGGTCGTGGGCCGCCGGCCCACGATGACGAAGCGCGCGTCGGGGCTCGCCGCCTGCACCGCCGGAAAGACCTCCGAGGCGAACCATGACACCGCATCCACATTGGGCCAGTAATCCATCACCCCGGTGAAGACCAACACCGGGGCGGGATCGACCGCCGGACCTTCGGTCGGGGGGTGGAAATACTCGAGATCGACGCCGTTCGAAATGACCGACACCACCCGGTCCTCGATACACCGGCGAAAGACATCCGCCTCGGCTTGAGAGACCACCACCGCGTGGTCACACCGTTTCGCCACCTCCCGGTCGTGAGCGGTCAAGCATGTCGCCTCGCGCCGATAGACCCAGGAGAGCGGCGCGGGACGGGACTCCGCATAGGCGCGCCACTTCTCCGCGTCGACGTCCACGAAATCCACGATGACCGGCACATCCACGAGATCTCTGACGTACCAGGCCATCGCCGACGAGTAGACCACCACGCAGTCGATCGACTCGGCGGCGAGCAGCGCCCGAATCCGGCGCTCCAGATCGGGCGAGCGGAACGGCGCCGTGGACAGGGGCTGCCCCGTCGCGAGCGCTTCAACCATCTTCCACGCGGCGCCCAAACGGCTGCGGGTCATCGTTTCGACCTTCACGCACCATTTCTCCAAGGTCGAGACGTACGCGAGATCGTCCCGATCGTCGATCACACAGCCGAGAAAGACCCGGTGACGGGTCGCCAGGCGCCGTATTTGGTGAAACGAGCGGATCTTCTCGCCCTTGTTGGGCGGATACGGAATGCGATGCGCCAGATAGAGAATGTTGAGCGGACGATTTACCATGTGAGATATCCCTCCGAGACTAGATGGCCCACCACGCGGTCAACCATATGCTCGACGGATTCGCGCGAGCTGTCGTATTCCAACTCCGGGCGCTCCGGGGCCTCGTACGGATCGTCGACCCCCGTCACGCCCTTGATCTCTCCCCGCAGCGCTTTGGCGTAGAGTCCCTTCACGTCCCGCGCGGCACACACGTCGAGCGGCGTGTTGCAGAACACCTCGATGAAACGGCCGTCGCACATGGCGCGCACTTCGTCCCGCACCGCGCGATAGGGCGAGATGCAGGCGCAGAGGACCGCCCCGCCATGTCGCACGACCTGCCCCGCCACGAAGCCCACCCGCCGGATATTCGTGTCGCGGTCTTCCTTCGAAAACCCCAAGCCTTTCGACAAATGGGTCCGGATCTCGTCCCCGTCGAGCAGCGTGACGCGCCGTCCGAACTCGCTCAAGGGACCCAACAGAGCCTTGGTCAGCGTGCTCTTGCCCGACCCGGACAAGCCGGTGAGCCACAGACACACCCCCTCTTCATGGCGCGGTCGATACGTGCGGCGAAGCAGACCGACGATCTCCGGGCGGGCCATCCAGGAAGGAATGGTTTCGGCCGATCGCGCGGCGGCGGGGCCGATCACCTCATCGCAGACCCCCACCGGCGGGGCGGACGGCGCGTGGGCCCGCGGCGCCACGCGCGCGTCGCCGGGCGGCACGACCAGATCCTCGCAGCGCACGGGCCGAATGCCGAGTTCCGTCCGATGGGCCTCCAGCAATTCGGCCCCCGCCCAGACGCTCGACGCATCGAACGCCCCGGGCCACTGGCCGTGGCGCGGCAGGACCAGAAAATGGCTGCAGCCGAAATTTTTTCGGATCACGGCGTGCCAGAGCGCCTCGCGCGCGCCCGCCCACCGCGAGGCGAGCGGAAGGAGCGCGAGCACCGCGTCGGCGGGCCGATACGCCGTCTCGATCACCGTGCGGTATCCCCGCACTCTGGCCGCGGCGTCCCCATCGTCGGAAGACCCGATGCCCACCGCGGGATGCACGAACAGGCCCGCCTCCGCGTCGGCCGCGGCGCGCGTCATCCACGCCTCGTGGACGCGGGAGAGATGCGCCTCGGTGTGTACCCCGAGCACGCGCGTCCAACCCAGCTCGGCAAAGCGCGCCCGGGCCTGGGCCGGAGTCAGTCTGAGCCGGGCGAAGTCATAATGCGGCGGGGCCGTGACTAGTTCCACCCGTCCGCCCAAGGCGAATTTTCCGCGTCGATTCAGGCGGGCGACGCCGGGATGGGCGGGGTCTTCGGCGCCGTACAACGCCCGCATCTCACCGCGCGGATCGTAGGCGAAGATCTCGTCGACGTGCAGCACACCCAACAACACACCCTCGACGTTCCGCAACCCCACCATCCCCCCCTCGCGTAACTCGCCGCGTTCGGGAGCCGTCAGACAGATGGGGATCGGCCAGAGGGTCCCATCGGCCAGGCGCATCGTGTCCCGGACCGATTCGTAGTCGCGCCGGACCATGAACCCCCTGAGCGGAGCGAAGGCGCCGTTGCCCAAGAGTTCCAGGTCACAGAGGGCCGTCTCATCCAGCACGATGGACGGGCACGGCATCCGGCGCAACTCCTCGGCGCGCTCCGCGCTCACCGCGAGAGGAACCGGCGACCAGGCGGAGCCCTCGCTCGACGCCGCCATCGTGTCGGGTAAGCGATTTACGGACATACGGACGCTCCTCTCTCTGCCAGGGTCCGACGGATGGCGTCGAAGACCTTCGGCGTGACGTGGGGACGATTGGAGACCTCAAACCGTGCCGGAATATCCCGCCAGCCCTCCCCCGACAGGCCCAGGATCTCTTCTCCGACGCGCCGCACCAGGCGTCGGGGGTCGGCGCAGAACTCCTCATAGCCCACGACCCAGAATCGCTTGGGCCCGATGAGCGCCTGCTGCTGCGCCAACTGACCCTCGTGAAACCGCACTTGCTCGCAGACGTCCTGAATCGGGTCGCGGACCGATTGCGGGCGGTGATCCTCTTCCACGCCATACCAGAGCCGCACGTCGCCCAAAATATCCAGCCGCGCCTTGTAGAGCGATTGCGCCAGAAAGACCGGGTCCCGCGTCATCGCAATGAAATGAGCGGTCGGCAAGGCCGCGGCCACCAGATGGGCGCGGGTATTCAAACTATTGTGCTTGTTCACGATCGGCTTGCCGAAGGCTTGCTCGAACGCGCCGAAGAATCGCCGCATGTCCCGCCGGCGCTCCTCGGTCAATTCCGACGGCAGGTGTTTCCGATCGGGCCCCAGCCAGCGGTCCCAGAGTTGAAGCCCGTCGCTGAATCCCGAAAAATTCGGGCTGCGCCCGTAGTAGCTCGTGTACGTCGGCTTGGACGGTCGCAGCAGGGAACCGAACAACCGGTTGGCCGTAATCGGCGACCGAGGGAAGACCTCGGAGAGATTGTTGAAGTAACTCACCGGCAATCCCGCGGCCAAGGCCTGTGCCGTCACGGTGGTGCCGGTTCGCGGCGCGCCGACCACGATGACGATGGGCAGGCGCGGCTCGGCGGCCAGGCGTTCATTGCGCCGCTCGATGATCCCCAAGATCGCATCCAGCGGCCAGGCCGCCACGCCGAGGGCCGACGCGGCCATGGCAAAGCGCGCCGCGCGATCCCCGGAACGGATCAAGCGTAGCGCCAGCCCGAAGGGGTCGGGGAAATGCGCGGGCAACGCGCGGTGCAGGAGACGGCGCACGGCCGGCATGGTCGCCGTTCTCATCGCGACGCCCGCAGTGCGCCGCCGAGCGCATAGACGCGCGTGCGTCCCGCGCTGAACAGCAGCGGAAAATCATAGGGCGCGTCGGTCACCAGATACGAGGCGCCATAGCGCCTCGCGAGCGCCGCCATGTCCGACTCCGAGCGGCCCGCGTACGCCGTCCGGATACCGGCTTCGATCTCCTCATGCGAGCGCGGGGTGAGCGGAAACGGCCCCGCGAGGGCCTCGATACGCCGCCGCCACTCGCCCAACTGATCGTTGCGCAGGATCGACCAGCTCACCACCTGCGCGCGGCCGGTCAGATAGAACGCGTCCTTGCGCCACGGGGGCGAGATGACGATCGCGTCCTGGGGAGTATGGGTCGCCACCCAGCGAAACGCGCGTTCGACGTCGTCCGCCTCGTGAGCCGTCCAGAGCGCCGCATGCGCGCGGAGCTGATCCACCGTTTGCACGATCGGACTGCCCAGACTGGCCAGGCACACCAGTCCCACCAGCACCGCGGCCGGAGCCAAGGGGCGGAGTCGCCACGTCTGATAGGCGTGGGCGAGGTGAAAGAAGAAGAACAACGGAATCAGCAGGGAGAACACGCGAAAGGGCATCAACTTCAGCAGCGTGTAGTGTTCCAGATAGCGGAAGCCGAACCCCACGGCATAAATCGCCCCCAGACAGAGTTCGAACGCCAGGACGAACTCGAACGCGGGATGGGGGCGTTGCCGGCGAACGTGCAGGACGTTGAACAGCAGAAACAGGTACAGCACCAACACATCCTGCTTGACGAAGGTGAACGGATCGAGATGGTGCGACATCCGCATCAGGACGACGAACGCCCGATCGGCCGCCGATGCCGATCCCTGGCCCAGCAGGGCCCCGTTCGCCACCACCGGCAACAACGACCAGAGACCCGGCAGCGCAAAGAGGCCGGTCACCATCGCGCCGCGAAGCAGATCCGGGACCGGACGTCGCGTCACGAGCCACGCGCCGCCGACCGCCGCCGCCCCCCAGAGACCGACGGCGGGGTGCATGCTGAACGACAACCCCAACAACATCCACGGGACAAACCGACGCCCCTGAAGACACGCGATCAGGGCGCCCAACAGCAGCAGATACGCCACCGGCTTGGCTTCGAATCCGTCCAGCATCCACTCCCGGCCGGTGGTGGTCCGATCGACGTCGCCGTACACCACCCACAGGATCACCGCCGCGCTCACCAACCAACGCGGAAGATCCAGCTTGCGGCCCAGGACGAACAGCAACCAGATTGCCCCGGCCCAGATCAAGACCCGCCCGATCCATCCCACGGTCTCGATCGAGGCCACGAGGGTCAACGGCCCGAAGACGGTGTTGAACACCAATTTCTCGGCCCAGGGACCCGACAGGGTCCAATCGTTGGCGAGATACCCCGGGTTCCATTGCTTGGCGAGCAGGACGAGGTAGACCAATTCGTTGCGAAACGGCACGGGCGTGGCTTTGAACGCGACGATGACCGCACCCACCGCCAGCGCGTTCAACCAGAGACGGTCCCGGAGCGCCACACGGTCCGGCGCGACCGCGGATGACAGGGCGGGCACGGATGCCTTCACCGGATCGGACGGCATCAGGCTTGACTGAAGCACGGATCCACCCTCCGCAGCGACGCGCCGCGCGAGACCTCGGCGGCGTGTTGCTGCACGGTGAGCACGGTATAGGCGTCGGTGAACATGTCCACGATTCGACCCACCAGGCGCAGCTTCGTCGCACCGGACACGCTCATTGCCGGGAAAAATGAGAGGGCGTCCGTATCGTCGGCGCCCAGAAAGTCCAGCGGATGCAGCAACAACGAGATCTGCGTCCCCGTCGCCCGGCACAGCGCGACCGCCGCACGGAAATAGCCCACGGCGGCGCGCGGCGAGAAGAGACCCAGGTAGAGCAGATAGCTGACGTGGATCGGGACACGCAGGCCCGGCAACGTGGTCACCGGAATCTCGCACAGCGAGGTGTTCCCCAGATTCCAGGAATAGGGATTGAGCGGGCGAAAGCCCTCGCTGAATGTTCCGTAGAGGGCCTCGCGTTGCGCCCGTTCTTCCGCGGTCAGGTGGGCCGTCTTGAAGTAATAGGCGCGCGCCAACGGCCCGAGAAACGTGGGGAACGTGGACGCGTCGTACTGATAGCCGCGCCGGGCCAGCGCCTCCAGCGTCGCCCGCGAGACGCTGAATCCCGGTCCGCGAAACCCGCGGGGATGCCGGCCGGTCGCCGACTCGATGGCATCCTCCGCCTGCCACAACTCGCGATCCAGCTCCGCCTCGGTATACCGATGCAGCCACGGCTCGTGGCGGAAGGAATGGTTGCCGATCTCGTGTCCCGCGTCCGCGATCGCCCGCAGCGCGCGGCCGTTTTTCTCCAGGGCCGCGTCCTGCCCGACCACGAAGACCGTCAGGCTCAGGTGTCGCGCCTTCAAAAATTCGAGGACGCGGGGAACCAGCAGATCCAAGTAGGAGGGAAAGGTCTCCCATCCCGGATCGCCATGGGTCTTCATGTACGACCACTGATTATCGAGATCCAGCGACAGGCTGGCGTACGGCTTCGACGGCATAGGCGGTATGGTCCGTGTGGTGGATGACGCCGGCCCCGGGGTCGGCGGGCGCCAAGAGGCGCGCCATGGCCCGTTCGGCAAGGGCGATCGTTTCATTGACGTTGAGCGTCCCGTTCACAATCTGCGACGAATTGACCAGCGTCAGTCCGGGAATCGTCGTGTCCATGGCGGGCACGCGGTCCGAGTACCCGAGGGTCGGCACCGGCATCACATAGCGCACGCGGGAGAGCTTGAACGCGAGCACCTGATCGCGCGAGAAGCCGGGATACATGCGCGCCAGCGCCGCCAGCCATTCGGCTTCGATCTCGTGGTCGGGCCGTCCGAACGCGGCATCGTCGGATGCGAGGTACTTCGGCAGATACACCAGCGCGCGGCCTCCGAACTCCGCGCGGTCCACCAGCGCCGACATCTCGATCACCGCGGTGAACGGCACCCAGGGCTCGGTGATGTTGGTGACGTAATATCCGGCCAGAGGTTTCCGCAGCAGGACCGAGGCGCAGATGACGCCTTGATAGCGCACCCCCGCCAGCCGCTCGCGCTCTCCCCGAGCCAGCGCCGGGCAGATCCGCGGGACCAGCGGCGCCGCCACGGTCAGGACCGCGCGGTCGAAGATCTCCTGCCCGCCTCCGTCGACGACCACCCGAAGCCCCGTGGCCAGCGGTTCGACCGAGCGCGTGGGACTTCCGAGTCTGATCGCGACTCCCTCCCGCTCCAAGACGGCGGCGAACCGCTCCAGGATCCGGGCATAGCCGCCCCTCACGTAGCCGAAGCGCTCGACCTTCATTCCGCTCCGGCGCGCGGCATACATCCGGGCGATCGTCGCCCAGATGAAGGCGGCGGAGGTGTGGTGATAGGTCTCTCCCAGTTTGGCGCGCAGCAGCGGGAGCCAGATCCGCTCCACGGTGCGCGCCCCGGACCAGCGCCGCAACCAATCGATCACGGTAATGTGTTCCAACCGCCGCCACCGGCTGATCTTCGACGCGTAGAAAATCGTGGCGCCCAGCCGCAGCTTGTCGATGATCCCCAACGGGGGAAAGCGCAGAAACTCCAGGGTATTGGAGAGCGAGTGCAGACGGCCGTCGGTGTAGAAGCCGGTCCGGGTCGTCGTCCAGCGGAGATCGCGATCCAAGCCCAACTCGGCAAGCAGGCCCGTCAGATGCGAGTCGGACTGCAGGATGACGTGATAATGCCGGTCCCAGACCACGTCGCCGACACGCCACGCGGCGGCCAGTCCACCCAAGCGGTCGGCGGCCTCGAACAATGTGACGCGCCGTCCCGCCCGCGCGAGGCGCAGGGCGAGCACCATGCCGAGCAGGCCCCCGCCCACGACCGCCCACCGCTCAGAGGACGTCGCCCCGTTTGAACTCGCCGCGGTCATGACCGGACCGGGCCATCCAATTCGGTCACACGTCGCTCGTGGACCCGGTAGGACAGATCGCATTCCGGGCATGGCACCGTCCGCGCGGCACCGTCCGGCACCTCGCCAAACCGCATGAGGACCGCCCCGCAGCGACACACGCATCCGACCGAGATCGCGGGATGTCCCAGCGCGAGGTGAAAATCCGGGACCGACTTCGTGACCACCGACCCCATGCCCACCATCGCAAATCGCCCGATCGAGAGATCGTTCCCGATTATGCAGCCGGCCCCGATGGTGGCGCCTTCGCGCACCAGGGTGGGGAGGGTATGCTCGTCGGGCTCCGACGGCCGCAGCCGGCGTAAATCCGACGTGGCCGCCCGCGGAAACCGGTCGTTGGTGAAAATGGTGCCGGCGCTGATCATCACCCCGTCTTCGATCGTGACGCCCGCGCAGATGTAGACGAAGGCATTGATCTTGACCCGACGCCCGATGCGGACCCCGTAGGCGATGTACGTCTTCTCGCCGACGATGCAGTCCTCGCCGATCGACGCCGACTCGCGGACGTGGACGTGGTCCCAGACCGAACTCCCCGGTCCGATGTCCACGTTCGCCTCCAGCATGGCGGTCGGATGGACGCGCGCGGTCATGCCGCCCGACACAGCCCGTCTCCTCCCCCCGGCACCGAGCGGAGCGCGGCGGTGTGGCTCTTCACCGGGATCCAGTGCGTACCCCGCATCGAGGCGTATCCCGCTTCGATGACCGCCACCGACGCCAGCGCGTCCTCGGCGGTGATCAGGGGCACATCTTCGCCGCGGACCACGCGCGAAAAGTTCTTGAGCTGGCTGCGAAAGGCCTGGATTTTATCGTAGCCCTTGCCGAAGACGACCCATTCCCGGCTGGAGGTCTGGCGATACTTGGATTCCTTCCAGCCCACCGAGACGGTGCCGTGCGAGCCGTAGATATTGATGTAGCTGTCCAACTCCTTGTTGATGCTCCAGGACAGATCGACGCTCCCCATCACGCCGGTGACGCTCCGCGCGAAAATCCGGACCGTTTCTTCGACCGACAAGCCCTGGCTGCGCTTGCCTTCAACGACCTGCACCTCGGCGAGCGGCCCCAGAAAATACCGCATCAGATCGATCGAGTGCGCGCCGTTGTCGATCAGCACGCCTCCACCGCTCAAGGCGGGATTGGCGTTCCAGCGCGATCCCATCTCCACCCGCGCGGTGAACGCGTTCTCGAACAGAATGATTTCTCCCAGAATGCCGGAGAGGACCAAGCTCTTGGCCCGCACCACGTCGTCGACGTAGCGAAACTTGGAGGCCATCGTCAGATGCGACCCGGTGGCGCGCGCCGTTTCGAGCATCAGTCGCGCGCTCGCCGAATCGATCGCGAGGGGCTTCTCGCAGAGCACGTGAACCTTGCGCTCCAGAAAAAACATGGCCAGTTCCGGATGCGTGGCGGGGGGCGTGCAAATCACCACCGCGTCGCAGGGCGCGGCCGACATCAGCGCCTCATGCGACTCGTACGCGGGGCAACCGAGCCGGTCGGCCAACCCGCGCGCCGCGTCCGCGCGCACGTCCGCCACCCCGATTACGGTGGCGTCCTCGAAGGCCTCGAAGGCCTGCGCCCAGGTCTGGGCGATGGCCCCCGCGCCGATGATTCCAAATGTGAGTGGTGTGTTCATCAGAGTCTCCTGTTAGGCCGCTTTGGACACCGGGGCCGCGGCATCGCGTAATGCCGCGGCGATGGCCTCCACATGCTCGAGGCTGTAACGCTCGTTCCAGGGAAGCACCAGAACGCCGTCGAGCGCCTCATAGGTGCCGGGATAGCGGGACGGCGTGTAATCGACCGCCTCGGGCCTGGCCAACGTAAAGGGATAGCGGCTGGTGCCGAAGGTCCGTTGCTTGGCGATGACCTCGCACGCGAAGGCCGGTTTCTGAATGTAGCGGGGCGCCGACGCGATGTGTTGCGCCTTGAGCCGCGCACCCAGGCCGGGAGCGCCGCCCTCCACGATCGAGGCATCCACCCGCACGCAATACTTCCAATAGGTGTGAAACGCCCGGGAACGCACCAGCGGCGCCTCGACCCCGCGCAGACCCTTCAACCGCTCGGTCAACGCCTGGGCGGACGCTCGGCGTTGCTCGATCACGCCGTCCAGCTTGTCCAACTGCGCCAGCGCCACCGCGCCTTGAATCTCGCTCATCCGATAGTTGAGCGCGGCAAAGTAATGATCCGGGGCGGCATCGCCATACCCCCAGCCCTTATTGATGAAGAGGAACATCCGCCGGGCCAGCGCGTCGTCGTTGGTCGTGACGAGGCCGCCCTCTCCGCAGGTGATGTGTTTGCCCTGTTGCAGGCTGAAGCACCCGATCGTCCCGATGCCCCCGACCGGTCGTCCGTCGTACCGCGTGCCGTATGCCTGGGCGCAATCTTCGATCACCGGAATCTTGCGGGAGCGCGCCAACGCCATGATGTCGTCCATCTCGCAGGGATTGCCGAAGAGATGGGTGACGATGATGGCCCGGGTCCGATCGCTCAAGACCGCCTCGATCGTGCGGGCCGTCACGTTATAGGTCAGCGGGTCCACGTCGGCAAAGACCGGAATGGCGCCCTGATACAGGATGGGGGTCAGCGCCCCCATGTCGGTGATCGGCGTCGTGACGATCTCATCGCCGGGATTCGGATCGATGGCGGCGACGGCGGTGTGGATGGCCGAGGTGCCCGACGAGCACGCGTGCGCGTGCCGGACTCCCAGCGATGCGGCAAAGCGCCGCTCCAGGGTCTTGACGATCGAGCCCTTCGTGCTTGTGAGCGTTCCGCTGCGGATCACCTCGCCCAACAGCGCAAGTTCTTCTTCCCCCAAGGTCCGTCCCGACGCGTCCTGATCCGACGGGAACGTGACCGGCGATACGGTCGATTCGGCGGTGCGATTCATCGATGATCCCCTCTGTGTGCGGCGGCGATGCCCCGCGGTTGAGTGAGCGTCCCAGCTTTCTCCGGAGACGAACGAGCAAACACGCGACGAACGGCGAGCCATGCGAGCAGGCGGAGATGCCCGGCGATCGCGCGCACCAGCTTCATCTTCGAGCGTCCGAAGCGGCGCACGTCGAGTGTGGCCGGACATTCCACGATGCGGGATCCGCGAAGATCCAGGCGGCCGAGCATCTCGGCCACTCCGACGAATCCCCCGTCGCGAAGCGGAAGGTCCAGCACCGCGCGCCGGCGATACACGCGAAAGCAACTGGTGTACGTATAGAGCTGCTGTCGCAAGACCAGGCGATACAGACGCGACGCGGTTTTGGACAGCGCCAGCCGCCAGGGCGGCACGTTGCGAACGGCGCCGCGCGGATGATAGGGCGAAGCGGTGACCAGATCGACCCCGTCGATCAGCAAGGGGATCATCCGCCGGAGCTCGTGCGGATCGTAGGTGCAATCGGCGTCGATCGAACAGACGATGTCTGTCTCGGCGGCTCGCAGCCCGGTGCGAATCGCGGCCGCCACGCCCCGATTGACCCGATGACGAAGCAGCACGAACGATGGATGGTCGCCGAACGCCGCCGTCATCCGAGCCCACGTCGCATCCTCGCTCCCGTCGTCCACCACGATGAAGGTCAGCGCATACTCGCGCGCGAGCGCGCCCTGCAGGCTCGTCAGGACCGACACGAGCTGAGGAATCCCCGGCGCCTCATTCCGACAAGGAATCACCACGCTCACCGGAATCCCCGGCCGCTCATCACTCTTGCCCTCACCTCTCGTCGTTTCGCCCATCATCGCCACACTCACAACATCACTCTCAATGCACCCCCCACCCTCCCCTCCCCCGCAAGGGGGGAGGGCAAGGGAGGGAATAGCTTTCGTATTTCTGAGCAGCCAGGAGCGGGAGCCCGTTCAGGAATGGCCAGATACAAGGCGGAGCGAGCACCGGACCGGAGCGTACTGAGTCGTACGCGAGGACCGGAGCACAGCGACAACGCAGTAGATGGCCGTTCATGGACGGGCTCCTAAGGAAAGAAGCGGATCAGCTTCGGCCCCAACCAGGTCGTCATCCCAAACGGCAGGCGCTTCCAACAGGCGATCGCCGCGGAAAACTTCGGGTTGCGCGGACTCAAGTCCGGAATCGCGCGCTGGCCCGCCAGATAATATTCATAGGGCAGCGGCGTCGGCTCGAAGCCCCAGTGCCGCTTGAAATGATAGGGCCCGCTGTCCACCTTACTTCGCCCGAAGTCGAACACCTTGTAGCCCTGCTCGCCGGCATAACTCAACAACCGCCAATACATGAAATCATTGGCCGCATACTGAAACGCTCCGCGAAGCGCTCCCCCGTAATACGGCAAGACCTGATCGCGAAAGAACAGCGTCAGGACTCCGGCGATCACCCGGCCTTCGCGAAACACGACCATAATGCGGCAGGCCGGACCCAGTTCATCCAGCAGATGCCGGAAGAGCGACTGGGGATACACCGGGGTTCCCAGATTCCGGACGCTCTGAGCGTAGACGTGATAGAACTCGTTCAACCACTCGCCCCCGCCGATCCGCGCGGTCAGGCCGGCCTGCTCGCCCTGGCGAATCATCCGTCGTTGCTTTCGGGGAATCGCCGCCAAATTCTTTTCGGGATCGGCCGAGATCTCGCGTCGAAAGGTCACATACAGATCCTTGGTGGGAAGCCCCCCGATCGGCGTGCGGTGACGCAGCTCCAGGTACCTCACACCCAACCTGTCGGCCAGGGCCTTCGCGTGTGCCGCCAAGGCCTGCGCCGTTTCCGCATCGTCGGCGCAGATCCCGCCGTAGACCGCCAGCGGCGTGGAGATTAAGGCGCGCCCAAACGGCAATGTCCGGACCAGATAGAGCGGAAGCACCCCGGTGACCTGGTCTCCGCGACGGGCAAGACACGAGAGAGAACGATAGTCGAAGGTCCGTTCGATCGTGCGCCCCCAGGCGCTGAGATGACACACCGTCGCGTCGGGATGCCTGAGCACGTACCGATCCCATTCGACGTGATCGGCGGAATCGGCAGACATCACTTCCAGCGGTGCGTAGGTCTCAACCAGAGCAAGATTCATATCAGTCGGTCCTTGGTTCAGGGTTCATCGGGGTCAACGGATTCAGCCGTCTCTTCCCGTCACGACACGCGCTGCCGCGATCACTCCTGATGTCTGATACCGGGTTCGACCTGCTCGGCGCCGTTGGCGGCTGCGCCGATCCGAGTCGAGCCTCCCCCCAACTTCAACACGCTGCGGATCGTTCCCCAGCGAAACTCCCGCAGCAACGCGTCGAGGCGCGATTCGGTCGCGGCGAGGTTTCGGTAATGCCGAAGTCGGGAGCGAACCCGAGCGGGAATGCGCGGCTGCTCCGGGTCGATCTCCCACGGGTGCACGTAGAGCATGGCCGGACGCCCCTCCCGCCGGTTGAGATGCCGGATCGCCCAGCGCGTCACACCCAGGGGAAACCAGCGCAGGTATCCGCCGCCGGCGACCGGAAGGTTGATGAGCCCTCCCGGCGACACGGTGGACATCGGAAATTCATGGAGACCCCGTTCCCCGGCCCGCACGACGTAGGGAAAGCGCGGAGCGTCGGGGATCCCGTAGCGATCGTGCCGGATCGGGAAAATACTGGAGTCGTAACGAAAGCCTTCTTCCGCGAGGACATCCAGGGCCCACAGCGTCCGGGCGGTGACGGAAAAACTGGGCGCCCGGTACCCCCACACCGGCTGCTGCGTGAGGTCCTCGAGCACCGCCTTGGCGCGCCGGATCTCGTCACGGAATTCCGCCGGCGAATAGCCGTCCAGGGTCCGGTGCGCGTAGCCGTGGCTCCCCACCTCGTGACCGCGCAGGTGGAGTTCCTGGACGAGCTTGGGATGGCGATCCGCAATCCACCCCAGCACGAAAAACGTCGCCTTGACCTCATGCCGGTCGAAGAGATCCACTAGGCGCATCGTGTTGGCCTCCACGCGCCGCTCGAACTGATCCCACGCGGCGTACGGCACCACGTCGTTGAACGCCGAGACTTGAAAATAGTCTTCGACGTCCACCGATAACGCGTTCACGATCGTCATCGCGCCCCGCTCCCCAAGAGCATGATCTTGACCGTGTCCATCAGGATCGTGGCATCCAACGTCAGCGACTGGTTCTTGATGTAGCAGAGGTCGTATTGCAGCTTCTCGATCGTGTCCGCCACACTGGAGCCATAGCGGTACCGGACTTGCGCCCAACCCGTAATCCCCGGCTTCACCGCGTGCCGCAGGCCGTAATAGGGGATGTGCGTCTTGAGGTAGTCCACGAAACACGGACGCTCGGGACGGGGGCCGACGATGCTCATCTCCCCGCGAACGACGTTGATCAACTGCGGCAGCTCGTCCAACCGCAGCAGCCGCAGCCACTTGCCGACCCGGGTCACGCGGTCGTCGCGCTCCTTGGCCCAGACCGGTCCGGTCGAGCGCTCGGCATCCTGCCGCATCGAGCGGAATTTATACAGCGTAAACGGCCGTTCACCGCGACCGACCCGTTCCTGGCGGTAGAGAACCGGCCCCGGTGAATCCAGCTTGATGAGGAGGGCGATGAGCAACGTGAGCGGCGTGAGCGCCAATAGGCCGACGATCGAGGCGATGAGATCGAACGCGCGCTTGCCCCGTGCGGCCAACCCCGACCGAGGAAACCCGTCGGAAAAAATCAGCCAGCTGGGTTTGAGGGCATCCAGGTGGACTTTCCCGGTGAGGCGCTCATAGAAGGACACCCCGTCTTCGATGGCGACTCCGGAAAATCGGCAGCGCAGCAATTCATTGATGGGTAATTTCCCGCGACGATCCCCGACCGCGATCACCACCCGATCGATGCCCGACCCCTCGGCCAAGCCCTCCAGGCACGCAAACGAGGCCCCGGCGTCCGCGCTCGGCCATTCGGGGAGCCGCACGGCGATCGTGTAGACCGGATCGGATTGGGAGGCCAGCGCCATCTCCACATCGTCCGCCAAGCTTCCCGCGCCGACCAGGAGGATGCGGCGTTCGAACGCGTGGGCGCCCAGCAGCTTGGCGCATGCTAATCGCCACCCGACCAATGCGAGGGGAAGAATCAAGAGCGCCCCCATCACCTTGCCCCCTACCCGCCACTGCGGCACCACCATGCTCAGCGCGGCGGCGATCAAGAAGGCGATCGCAATCGATTGCAGGATCTTGACGACCGATTTCCAACTGGGAGACCCCGCGCCGAGATAGAGATCGTGGTAGTAGAGCGAGAGCTGGCAGAGCAGCCCGAGCGACATGGCGCTGAGCATGTCGGACCAGGCGGCTTCTCCCGGCTGGGGCACCGACCAGCGCCACGCGAAGGCCGCCCAGATGACCGAGACGATCACCAGGCCTTCGGTGCCCCACAGAAACAGGCTCCGGATAGGGATATAGCGTGAAAAAATCTTGAGCACGATCTGATCCTCGGTGACAGTTACCTAAGCTGATAGTAGTAATAGGATGTCCGTGGCATCGGCGCTCCGTTAAACACCGTACCCAGAATTTTGTCGCCGGGCAGCACCTTCAGGGCTTTTTGCAACAGCCCTTTCGGCGTCATGCCCGCCCGCACCACGACCGCAATCCCATCGATCAGATTCGCAATCAGCGTGGTATCGACCAGCGTGAGAACCGGCGGCGTGTCGACGATGAGATAGTCGAACTCCTGCCGGGCGCGCGCGAACAGTTCTTTGACGCGCGACGATCTCCAGAGACGCGTCGGATTCACCGGGGCCACGCCCGCCTCCAGCACATACAGGGACTCGTGCCGCAGTTGATGGACATAGGCGTCGGTGCCCGCGCTGGGATCGGCCATGAGGTCGGCCAGTCCCGGGCGCGGATCGTCTCCCGCGTACCGCCAGACGGCGGGCTTCTTCAAATCACCGTCGATCAGCAGCACGCGCCGGCCGAAATCCTTGGCCAACACATACGCCAGATTCATCGCGGTGACCGTTTTCCCCTCGCCCGGAAGCGTGCTGGTAATTCCCACCGCCCGGAGATCTTGTCCCGCCCGGATGCCCTCGAGGCGCGCCGCCAGGAGACGATATTGTTCGGCGGCGATCGACAGCGGGTCGTCGGCTGAGACCAGGTAGCGGTCGCCGTCCCTGGAGCGGGCCGCCGCAGCCGAGCCGTTCAAGTCGAGTGCGGCCCTCGGCCGCGACCGGACATATTCGTGTGGTTGAATACGGCTCATCGGAACTCCTGTCCTCCCGCCAGCATCAACCGCGGGCCTCGTTTGGGGATCTGGGGCACGACGAACGGAACGGTCGCCAATAAGGCAATCCCGGGCGTGGCCTCGATCAATCCATCCTCGCTCTGAAGCGAGGGATCCAACTGTTCGCGAAGCAAGGCGGTTCCCATCCCCGCGCCGAGGGCGACCACGAGGCCCAAGAGCATCAGACGAACGCGATTCGGCTTGAACGGGGTCTCGGGATAATTGGCCGGATCCAAAATCCGGAACATTTCGCCTTTTTGGCGCCGCTCCAAGCTCTCGGCGATGCGCGCGTCCTGGCGTTTACTGAGTAACGCTTGATAATTCTTCTGCGCGTTCTCGTAATCCCGCAGGACCTGGGTCAACTGCTGTTCGCGGGCCGGCGTGCGGTCCACCCGTTGTTCATGCTGTTTGATCTGCGCCGCCACCTCTTGTTCCCGTTGCTTGATCGTTTTGATCTCGCGCTCGTGTTCGGTCAATTGAAACGACATCAGCGACGGCTCACGACCCGCACCCGCCTTCGTCGTCTCTTTGGATTTGGGGACTCGTTTGAGCTCGGCCTCGACCGACGCGATCTCCCGCTTCACCAACAGCACGTCGGGATATTCGTCTTTATATTCGGTCTGTAAATTGACCAATCGCGCCCGCAGTTCCTGGAGACGAATCGCCAGGGCGGGCGCCGTGCGCTCCCCGGCCTGCAACCCGCTGCCGATTTGCTGGCTCAACAGGAGATAGCGGTCTTCCGCCGACCTCAGGCTGTCCTGCAGACGCTGGCGCTCGAACTGGAGACGGTCCAGGGTTCGGAGATTGGCATCTAACTGCCCCGGCAGTTCCCCCATATACTGTTCCTTGAACTTCTTCAGCTCTTCTTCGTTCTCTTCAAGCCGCTTCTTGACGGCTTGCAGTTCGCTTTCCAAGAATTCCGACGTGCCCTCGGCCTGGGCCTCGCGAACCTTCAGATTCTCTTCGATGAACAAGGACGCCAATTTGTTCGTGACATTCATCACCGTCTCGGGATCCTCTCCCATATAGGACACCGAAAAGGTATTGCCGCCCTTGACCATAATCTCGACGTTTTTTTGCATCCGTTCGACGACCGCGAGGGGCACCCCGGACCCTTTGCGTTCCGCCTCGGGCGTCCCCAAGCGGTTGCGCAATCGGGCCGCCCATCCCGTTTTCGCCGGCGCCTCGTCGGTTTGCCGATACAGCTTGAATTCCCGGATCACGCGCTCAAGTCGTGTGCGGCTTAAGATCTGCTGGCTGATGGTCTTCAACCGATCCTCGATGGGAGACGAGACCGTGGTCCGCACGAACTCTTGCGGAACCTTTTGCGCCTCGACCATGATGAGGGTCGTGGATTTATAGGTGGGCCGCAAGGACAGCACGACCGGCACGGTCAGAATGGCGATCGTCGCCGCCGGGATGATGAACGCCCAGCGCCGCCGCCGCATAATGTCGAGATAATCGAGAGCCCGCTCTTGCTGAACAGGACGCGCCATACGATGCCTTGTCCTTCCGTGTGGAGTCGAACAGCGATTAGGGAACGATAACGGTGTCGCCCGGAGACAGCCCGAAATCCCCTCGTTTGACCAAGTCTTTGTAGCGGACGTTCATGCGCTGCTCCTTGACGCCTTTATCGCGTCGCACCACCACGATGCCTTCGGTTTCCGCCCAGGGCGTGAATCCTCCGGCCAACGCAAGCGCCTGGAGCAACGAGGTATAGCTTTTGACTTGATAGCGCCCCGGCGTTTTCACTTCACCCAAGATATAGAGGTTGTAGCTGCGCACGTCGGTGACGGTGACCGAGACTTCGGGCACTTCTTTATAGCGCGCCAGCCGCACTTTGATGTCGTCGCGAACCTGGTCCGCCGTCAGACCGCCCGCCCGCAATTCGCCGATCAACGGCAACGTCACCATGCCGTCCGGCCGGACCGTGACCGACTTGGACAAATCCGCATTCTTCCAGACCACGATATCGAGGACATCCTCCGGGCCGATCCGGTATTGATTGGAAGAAACCGGGGGGGCAACCGACGGCGATGGACCGACCATCGGCCTCGCACCGGACGGCAGCGTGTTGGCGGGACTGAGTCCGCACCCCCAAGGGAATGTCAGACACGCCACGACGCCCACCATCCAACCGATCCGCCCGCTCA
>JBDSOK010000069.1:0-8732 GCA_039914845.1 Nitrospiria bacterium
GTGACGACTCGCGTCGTGGCGAAGGTGGCGGGGCGCCGCTTGACCTTGCGCGACGACGTGTTGGCGCAGATCAAAGAGACCTATCGACGGCGGGGCCGCGAAGCGCCACCGTCGTGCGAGCGGCAGGCGTTGCTTCCGGCCCACGCCCAAATCCTGCCCAACCCCGTGGGCACGGCCCCCGGCTTCCGCGTCAATCACGCCGGGGTCGAGGTGGTGGCGCTGCCCGGTGTGCCGGCGGAGATGCGCGCGATCTTTGAGACCGCAGTGGCGCCCTGGTTGAGGGAGTATGCCGCCGGAGCCCCGATTCCCAGACGGACCTGGCATACCTTCGGTCTGAGCGAGTTGGAGGTCGATCAGCGGCTGGCCGATCTATTCGACCGACCGCATCACGAATTGGGCGTGCTGGTGTCGCCGAAGGGCGTGGATATTCGGCTGCGGGCGACCGGCGACGATCGATCGCCTCAGGCGCTCGACCGTGTGGCGCAGGAGATCCGCCGGCGGCTGGGTGATGTCATCTACGCGGAGGACGGCGCGACCATGGAGTCTGTGGTCGGCGACCTCTTGACGGCGCGCGGCTGGACCCTGGCGGTCGCCGAATCGTGCACCGGCGGATTGGTGGGGCATCGGCTCACCGAGGTTCCCGGCAGTTCGCGGTATTTTCGGGGGGGATGGGTGACGTACGCCAACGAGACGAAGACGGGGTGGCTCGGGGTGCCCCCCGATGTGCTGGCCGGGCACGGTGCGGTCAGCGAGCCGGTTGCCGCGGCGATGGCCGAAGGCGCGCGGCGCGAAGCGGGGAGCCATCTGGGGCTCGCGCTCACCGGGATCGCGGGGCCCGACGGTGGGACGCCGGACAAGCCGGTGGGTACCCTCGTCGTCGGCCTGGCGTCCGAGCGGGGTGCCACCACCTCGCGGTGGCGATTTGCGGGGCCGCGGTCGGAGACCAAGCTGGCCTTTTCGCAATACGGGCTGGAGACCTTGCGGCGATTCCTGGTCCAGTCCTGACATCCTGGCGACGAAATGCCGATTGACGCCCGGGGGCTCAATCTATAAGGTGTTGGAGGCACTGCCGCTCGAGGGATGACCTTCGAGCGGGACAGCGGAGACGATTCCATCGTCCCACACGATCGAAGGAGCCGACGATGATAGCGAAGGACAAAGAACAGCAGAACACCCGCCACAAAGCCCTCGACCTGGCCTTGGCGCAGATCGAGAAGCAGTTCGGCAAAGGCAGCATCATGCGGCTGGGCACCGACGGGGCGGTGATCGAGACGCTGGTCATTCCCTCGGGATCGTTGGGATTGGACATCGCCTTGGGTGTCGGCGGCTTGCCTCGCGGCCGGGTGGTCGAGATTTTCGGTCCCGAGTCCTCCGGGAAAACCACGCTCGCGCTGCAGGTGGTCGCGGCGGCGCAATCCGAGGGCGGGGAGGCGGCGTTCATCGACGCCGAGCACGCGTTGGACATGGCTTACGCCAAAAAGCTGGGCGTGAAGATCGACGATCTCCTGGTGTCGCAGCCGGATACCGGCGAGCAGGCGCTCGAGATCACCGAAACGTTGGTGCGCAGCGGCGCGCTCGACGTGGTGGTGGTGGATTCGGTGGCGGCCTTGGTTCCCCGCGCGGAGTTGGAGGGGGAGATGGGCGATGCGCACATGGGCCTTCAGGCGCGATTGATGTCTCAGGCGATGCGCAAGCTGACCGCCGTCATCAGCAAATCCCACACCACGGTCATCTTCATCAATCAGATCCGGATGAAGATCGGCGTGATGTTCGGCAATCCCGAGACGACGACCGGGGGCAATGCGCTCAAATTCTACGCCTCGGTGCGGCTGGATATCCGGCGAACCGACGCGCTCAAGGACGGGCAGGAGGTCATCGGCAGCCGCGTGCGCGTCAAGGTCGTCAAAAACAAAATGGCTCCCCCGTTCCGGCAGGCCGACTTTGATATCATGTTCAACGAGGGCATTTCGCGTTTGGGCGAGGTCATCGATCTCGGGGTGGAGAAGGGCATCATCGAGAAAAGCGGCGCCTGGTATGCGTACAAAGGCGATCGCATCGGGCAGGGCCGCGAAAATGCCAAGAGTTTTTTGCGCGAGCAAGACGCGCTCGCCAAGGAGATCGAAGGGCGGATTCGTGAGGCCTACGGCCTTGCCCCCCGCGACAAGACCCTCCACCCCGGAGCCCAAGCGTGAGCGTCAATATCGATGAGCTCTTGAAAGCGGCGGTCGCCAAAAAGGGGTCGGACCTTCATCTCAAGGTCGGCAATAGTCCCACCGTGCGGGTGGACGGCCATCTGGAACCGCTCGATGCCAATGTTCGTTTGACGCAGGAAGACGTGGTCGCGGTCGCATTTTCGATCATGAACAGCACCCAAAAGCAGCGGTTTAAGGAGAAATCGGAGATCGATCTGGCGTACAGCGCACCGGGTTTGGGGCGATTCCGGGTCAACGCCTACCAGCAGCGCGGCACCATCAATCTGGTGTTCCGTGCGGTGCCGACCAAGATTCTCACCTTTGAGGAACTGCATCTGCCGCCGGTGGTCGAAAAGATCGCGAGCGAGACGCGCGGGATGATTCTCGTCACCGGGACGACGGGAAGCGGGAAATCCACGACCCTGGCGTCGATCATCGATCACATCAACCGCAACCGGACCGAAAACGTCATTACGATCGAGGATCCGATCGAGTTCCTCCATCGCGATCGCAAGTGCCTGGTCAGCCAGCGCGAGATCGGCGCCGACACCGAGTCGTTCAGCGTGGCCTTGCGGTCGGCGCTGCGGCAGGACCCGGACGTGATCCTGGTGGGCGAGATGCGGGATTTCGAGACGATCTCGACGGCGCTGATCGCCGCCGAAACCGGCCATCTGGTGCTCAGCACCCTGCACACGGTCGACGCGACCGAAACGGTCAATCGGATCATTTCGGTCTTTCCGCCCTATCAGCAGAAGCAGGTGCGCCTGCAACTCGCGGCGATCCTCAAAGGCGTCATTTCCCAACGCCTGGTGCCCCGCGCCGACGGGCAGGGCCGCGTGCCCGCGGTGGAGATCATGATCGCGACGCAGACCGTCCGCGAGTGCATCATCGATCCCGACAAGACCCGCCGGATTCACGACGTCGTCGGGGCCGGGATGTCGCAGTACGGGATGCAGACGTTCGACCAATCATTGGCGGCGTTGTGCCTGGAGAAATTGATCGCGTACGAGGAAGCGCTGCGCTGGTGCTCGAACCCCGACGACTTCGCGCTCAAAATGAAGGGCGTGCAGTCGACCGGCGATTTGACCTGGGAGACGAAGAGCGAGGCCGCCCCCGCTCCGGCGGCCTCGCCGGCCTTCAAGCTCGAGCGATTCGGCAAATGACCGCTGCCGACATCCGCCGCGCCTTTTGTGACTTCTTCGTGACGCGGCACGGCCACACCCTGATCCCCAGTTCGCCCTTGATTCCGGCAGAGGATCAGACGCTGCTGTTCACCAACGCCGGCATGGTCCAATTCAAGCAGACGTTTCTCGGGACGGAGCCGCGTCCGTATGCGCGCGCGGTCTCGGTCCAAAAATGCGTCCGCGCCGGAGGCAAGCACAACGATTTGGAGCATGTGGGGTATACCGGCCGCCACCACACGTTTTTCGAGATGCTGGGCAATTTCTCGTTCGGCGATTATTTCAAGGACGGCGCGATCCGCATGGCCTGGGAGTTCGTGACCGAGGTGCTCAGGTTGCCGCCCGACCGGCTCTGGGTCACGGTGTTCCGCGACGATGACGAGGCCGCGCGCTTATGGCGGGAGGCGATCGGCGTCCCGGCGGCCCGCATCGTGCGGCTGGGCGAGAAGGACAATTTCTGGCAGATGGGCGACACCGGTCCGTGCGGGCCCTGCTCCGAGATCTACATCGATCAGGGCGAGGCCGCCGGGTGCGGCAAGCCGACCTGCGCGGTGGGGTGCGAGTGCGACCGGTACCTGGAGATTTGGAATCTGGTCTTCATGCAATACAACCGTGACGCGTCCGGAACGCTCACGCCCCTGCCGCGTCCCAGCATCGATACCGGAATGGGGTTGGAGCGGGTTGCGGCGGTGTCTCAGGGTGTGGCCGGCAATTACGAGAGCGACCTGTTCCGCCCGCTGCTCGCCGCGATCGGGCAGGCGTGCGGCCGGACGTACGGCGGCGATGCCAAGTCCGATACCTCGATGCGCGTGATCGCCGACCATGTGCGGGCGCTGACGTTTCTGCTGGCGGACGGGGTCTTGCCCTCGAATGAGGGGCGGGGGTATGTGGTGCGCCGTATTCTGCGCCGGGCGGCGCGGCACGGCAAGTTGCTCGGCTTCGACGAGCCGTTTCTGCACGCGTTGGTCGGCACGGTGGTGACCATGATGCACGACGCGTATCCTGAATTACTCGGCCGGCAAGGCGCAGTCGAACGCACGGTGTTGGGCGAAGAAGAGCGGTTTGCGCAGACACTGGGCCAGGGCATGACGATTCTCTCGGGCTTGATCGAGCGCGCGCGGTCCTCCGGCTCGAACGCCCTGTCCGGCGCCGATCTCTTCAAACTCTACGATACCTACGGGTTTCCGATGGACCTCATCGCCGACATCGCCCGCGAACAGCAGTTGGTCTTGGATGAGGCGGGGTTTACCGCCGCGATGGAGCTGCAGCGCGAGCGGGCGCGATCCGCGGGCGCCTTTGAAGCTGATGACGCCCAGGCGATGTATCGGGACGCCTTGGCCGCGGCCGGGCAGACCTCGTTCGTGGGCGACGACACGTTGGAAGCGGACGTTCGAATCGTGGCAATCTTCAGGGACGGCAGTCGGGTCGCGGAAGCCCGGGAAGGGGAAGCGGTCGAACTGGTCTTCGATCAGACGCCGTGTTATGGCGAGGGCGGCGGGCAGATGGGGGATCAGGGCGGTCTTGCGGGGCCGTCGGCGTACGCCGATATCCGGGATACCATCGTGCCGGTGAAGGGGCTGTCCGTGCATGCGGTCACCGTTCGGAAGGGCCGGCTGATCGAGGGCGAGCGCTATCGCGCCACGGTCAATCCCGCGTCGCGCCAGGCGTCCTCCAATCATCATACCGGTACGCATTTGCTCCATGCCGCGTTGCGCGAGGTGCTCGGCGACCACGTCAAGCAGGCCGGTTCACTGGTGGCCCCGGATCGCCTGCGTTTCGACTTTCATCATTTCGCCCCGCTGTCGCCGCGCGAAACGGCGCGGGTGGAGGAGCTGGTCAATCAACGCATCCAACAAGATCATCACGTCGACAAGACGTGGATGAGTCAGCGCGAGGCGCTGGCGAGCGGCGCGCTCGCGTTTTTCGGCGAGAAGTACGGCGACCGCGTCCGCGTGGTGACCATCGGGTCATTCAGCAAGGAACTCTGCGGCGGGACCCACACGCGGGACACGGGCGAGTTGGGGCTCTTGAAGATCGTCCGCGAAGGGGGCATCGCCTCCGGCGTGCGGCGCATCGAAGCGCTGGCCGGCGAGGCCGCGTATGGGGCGATCAAGAAGGACGAACGGGATTTGGCCGAGATCGCCGCGTTGCTGAAAGTGCAGCCGAGCGAGGCCGCCTCGAAGGCGCGTAAGCTGGTGGAGATGCTTCGTGCGCGTGAGCGCGAGGTGGAGCAGCTCAAGGCCCGGCTCGCGGCCGGGGGACGAGCCTCGACCGGCGCCGACGCGGGGCGTACCGTGGCCGGGCTGACCGTGGTCGCCAGGCGCGTGGATGGGTTGGACGCCAAGGATCTGCGCACGGCGGCCGACCGCGTGCGTGAGCAGATCAAATCGGGGGTCGCGGTGCTGGGTTCGGTGGTGGATGGTAAAGTCAATCTGGTGGCCGCGGTCACGTCCGATTGTACGGATCGCGTTCACGCCGGCCGATTGGTCAAGGCCGTTGCGGGGATTGTCGGCGGGACCGGCGGCGGGAATGCCCATTTGGGCCAAGCCGGCGGCAACGATCCCGATCGGTTGGACGCGGCGTTGGAGGACGTGTACCGGGCGGTGCAGGAGACGATCGGCGCGGGACCATGATGTCGGCCGTCATCGGCCGGACATCGAGAGGAGGGCGACCATGTATCGTGTGATGCGAAAGGCGGTCTTGGCGGGGTTGGGGGCTCGGGTCGTCATCAACCGGGTCGTCGACGATCTGGTGAACAAGGGGGAAGCGGATCCCGGGCCGGAGGCGGTCCGGCTGCGGGAGTTGGTGAGCGGCTGCGAGCAGTCCGCCCGGAAGGTGGAGACCGCGGTCAAAGAGGGCGTCAATGCCTTGGCCCGGACCGTCCGGGTTCCCAGCCGGTCCGACGTCGACGCATTGGAGCGGAAGATCAAAGACCTCGCGCAGAAGATCGACGCGCTCTCGCGGCGTCCTTAGCGTCGTCATGACTCGCGCCGCGTCATCGACCGATCGATCCCGAGTGCTCGCCTTGGACGTGGGCGACCGGCTAATCGGTGTGGCCGTGAGCGATGAGTTGGGGCTCACCGCCCAGGGCGTGACGACCGTCCACCGGCGTTCGTGGGCGGCCGATCTGGCCGAGATGGCGCGATTGGTGGATGCGTGGCACGCGAAGGCGGTGGTGGTCGGTCTGCCTCTGACGCTCGCAGGCACCGACGGGCCACGCACGGTCGTCGTGCGCACGTTCATGCGGCGGCTCGAACCGGCGGTCGGCGTGCCGGTGTGGGCGTGGGACGAGCGCTATTCGACCGTCACCGCCGAACGCGTCTTGATCGAAGCCGATCTCTCGCGAGCCCGGCGGCGTCTGGTGGTGGACAAAACCGCGGCGGTCATCATCCTCCAACACTACCTCGACAGCGGCGCCCCGGATCTTTCCCCGACCGCCGGGTCGGGCGGGGCCCGTCACGCTGAATAATCCGCCGTGTCCCCGGAGGCGCGCATGCCGCGGCTGAACAAGAAGCCGGCGCCGGTGATCGTTCGTCACCGTCATGTCCTCGGCCTGGTGTTCATGCTCGGCGCCATGGCCTTCGGCATTCACGTGGCCACATTCCTGGCCGCGCCCCCCGGCAGCAGCCACACCGTGAGGACCTTTGACATTGCGGACGATGAACCGATGGGCCAGGTGGCGATGCGCCTGGAGCGGGCGGGGCTGATCAGGAACCGCGTCTATTTCATGCTCTTCGGCCGTCTGACCGGCAGCGAACGCGCGCTCAAGCCGGGGGAGTACGCGCTGTCCGCCGCGATGCGCCCGCTGGATATCCTCGGCCGGTTTCGGCGAGGCACGGTCATCCTGCATCCGGTGACGATTCCCGAGGGATCGACCGCGCGCCAAATCGCCTCGCGGTTGAGCGCGGCCGGTCTGGCGGAGGCCGACGAGTTCCTTCGTCTGGTGAATTCGCTCGAATTCATCGGCTCGCTCGGCCTCGATCTCTCCAGTCTGGAAGGGTATCTGTTCCCCGACACCTATCATTTTGCGCGGCGCACGCCCGTGGAGGCCATCGCCCGCCGCATGGTGGACCGCTTTCGCTCCGAGTTTCCGCCGCAGTGGGACGCGCGGGGCGCGAAACTGGGGTTGAGCCGTCACCAGGTCGTGACCCTGGCCTCGATCATCGAAAAGGAAACCGCGGCGTCATTCGAGCGGCCGCTCATCTCCGCCGTCTTTCATACGCGTCTGCGGAAGCGGATGCCGCTGCAAAGCGATCCCACGGTAATCTATCCTATTCTGAAGTTCGACGGCAATCTCCGAAAGGTTGATCTGATTCGCGATTCTCCCTATAATACCTACCGCCGCCGCGGTCTTCCGCCCGGGCCGATCGCCAATCCCGGTCGTGCGGCGCTGGAGGCCGCCCTGTATCCCGCACCGGTCGACTATCTGTTCTTCGTCTCCAAGAACGACGGCACGCATCAATTTTCCCGGTCCCTGCGTGAACATAACGCGGCGGTGGATCGCTATCAGCGGCGCGGCCTGCGCCGTGCGGCGCCCAAGCGCGCCGTCGTCAGCCGGGTCGCCGGATGACGGTCGATCGACCGGCCGTCGGCTGAGACGGCGTGCATCCCAATCTCATCGAATTCGGTCCGATCGTCATCCGCTTTTACGGATTGATGTACCTCACCGCCTTCCTGGTCGGGGGGTGGCTCCTGGGCAAGGAAATCCGGCGCAAGGGTCTCCAGATTTCCGACGACGACCGCTGGTCCTTTCTCACGTTGGTCCTCTTTGCCGGGATTCTCGGCGGGCGGCTCTATTACGTCCTGTTCAACTGGGACTATTACGGCCGCAACCCGCTCGAAATTCCCGCGATCTGGCACGGGGGGCTGGCGATTCACGGCGGTCTGATCGGCGGGGTTCTCGCCGGCTGGTGGTGGGTCACCAGGCATCGTATCCCCTTTTGGAGACTGGCCGATGCCTCGGCCCCGTCCGTCATTCTGGGTCAGGCCTTCGGCCGCTTCGGGAACTTCATGAACGGCGAGGTCCACGGCTATCCCACCGACCTGCCGTGGGGCATCGTGTTTCCGCCCGAGAGTCCGGCGGGCCGCGAGTTCGGCCAGGTGCCGCTGCACCCCGCGATGCTCTACGAACTGCTCCTCAACCTCGTGGCGTTCGCCGTCCTGTGGGCGCTGCGCAAGCGGCCGACCCGTGACGGATTTCTCTTTCTGCTGTACCTCATTCTCTATGCGGTGATCCGGTCGTTCGTCAGCACGTTCAGGGCCGAAGACCTCATGCTGGGGCCGTTTCGCGCGCCGCACGTGGTGAGCGTGGTGATGATCGTCGTCGCAGGCTGGCTGATCGTCCGCGGACGGCTCTGGC
>JBDSOK010000070.1:0-5268 GCA_039914845.1 Nitrospiria bacterium
CCCGGCAACCAAGAGCGGGATGCGGTCCCGGCGCCAGCGCGGAATCCGTGCATTGATCCAATAATCGTGGAGACGTTGGCGTCCGCGCATCCCCTCGGGATAGAACGCATCGCCGCGGCGCCATCCCCGGACCATCAGCCGGCCGGGCAGGCGGTCGAGGTCGAACACCGCAACATGCGGGGCCGGGGGCGAGAGAACCGGCGCGCCCGACGCCACGCGCAAGGTGGCCACGAGACCCCAGTCTTTCAATGAACAGGCGCCGTCAGGCGGCAAGGCGACCGCCTCGGGCGGACGACGGGGGAGACCATCGCCTGAGGCGAATCGAATCCGTTCGGCGGCGAACTCGGCCGTCAGCCCCATCCCCAGCGCGAGCCGTCCGGACGTGCGGCGAACCGATTGCTCCCCGATCGCTTCGACGGGCTCGAAGGAGATCTCCCCCGCCTCCGGGTGGATTCGAGCCAGCGCCCGCCTGATCACCCGCCGCCGAAGCGCCGGGTGAAGGGTCCCCAACCCCGATCGTTCGAGCTCAATCGCCCCCTCCTCGACGTCGCGGATCAGCACGACCAATTGCTCCTCGGCGCACAGATCGAGCCACGCCGCATCGTCGGCCAGGAGCCCCGCGCTCCGTCCCAGCGCGTCGACAACCCTGGGATTGAGATCCCGCAACGCGGGGAGCACCGTGTGCCGCACTTTGGCGCGCGTGAACCGATGGTCGTCATTCGAGGGGTCCCGTCGCGGCGCGACGTCCACCCCGGCGAGATAGGCCAGAATCTCGGCGCGGCAACATGCGAGCAACGGCCGGATCAGTCGTCCGCGCACCGGCGGAATGCCGGACAACGCCGCCGGCCCCGCGCCGCGCACCCATCGCATCATGACCGTCTCGGCCTGATCATCCGCGGTGTGCGCGGTGGCCACCCAGCGCGCCCCGATCGCGTCGGCGATCTCGTCGAAGAACGCGTAGCGCGCGTCGCGGGCGGCCGCCTGCAGACCGCGTCCCTGGGCGCGCACAGTGCCGGGAGCCGCCCGGCCCACGTGCACCGGCACCCCCCACCGATCGGCGATCGCCTGCACGAAACGGGCGTCGGCGGCCGACTCCTCGCCCCGCAATCCGTGGTCGAAATGCACGGCATGCACGGCAAACCCCTCGGTCCTGGCCATCCCCGCCAGCAGGCGCAGCAGACATAGCGAGTCCGGTCCGCCCGAGACCGCCGCCGCCACGCGCTCCCCCGGCCGCACCGGTCCCCACCGGGCCATCGCCTGCCGCACGCGCGTCTCCAGGGGATGCCGCGCGTGCATCGGGGGACGCGTTCGCGCCGCGGGGCTCATGCCGACCCGGTCCCCCCTTCCAGGGCCGCACGGGCCGCCGCCACGTCGCGCGCAATCTGCGCCACCAGAGCGTCCGGGGTCGCAAAACGCTCTTCGCCTCGGATCCAGTCCATGAATGCCACGCGGAACCGATGACCATATCGGGACACCGACGCGCCGAAGAGATGGACTTCCAATTGCAGCTCGTGGGGACCGAACGTGGGTTGCGAGCCCAGATAGACGACGCCGTGAAGCGCCCGTTCGCCGGTGGTCAGATCATCGATCAGCGCCGCGTAAATCCCGACCTTGGGGAGCATTTGGAGCCCCGGGAGAATGTTCGCGGTCGGATAACCCAGCTCCCGCCCGCGGCCCTCGCCGTGGGCCACCGTGCCGTCGAGCCGGTGCGGCCGTCCCAAGAGCGTCGCGGCGTCGGCCACGCGTCCATCCCGAAGCAAACCGCGAATCGTCGAGGAACTCACCATCGTGCCGTCCACCATGATCGGCGGTTGAATCACCACCTGCATGCCGAAGGACTCGCCGAATCGTTGCAAGGCCTCCACCCCGCCTTCCCGTCCTTTGCCGAACGCAAAGTTCCGCCCCACATAGACTTCGCGCGCACCGAGCCGTTCCCCCAGGTCTTCGCGCACGAACTGCTCGGCGCTTCGCCGCGCAAACTCCGGCGTAAAGGGCAGGGCGACCACCACCTCGACACCCAACGCCGTCATGACGTCCAACTTTTGATCCAACGTGGTCAGCAGCGCGAACGGCATCTCGGGCCGCAAGACGCTGACCGGGTGCGGATCGAACGTCAGGACCACGCTCGTTCCCGTCACCGCGCGCGCGCCATCGACGGCCCGGCGAATGATCGCCTGATGGCCGAGGTGGACCCCGTCGAAATTGCCGATCGCCACCAGCGGGGTCGGCAGCGGGTCAGTCGGCAAGCGACGCAGAAGGGCGGTCATTGCGGGCCGCACCAACCGGGAACGCCGACGGGCCGCCTCACGGGAATGTTCCGCCGGTATGCCGCAGCCAACGGGCCGCCTCCTTGGCGTAATACGTAATGATCAGATCGGCTCCGGCCCGCTTGATCGACGTCAACGATTCGATGACGACCCGCGACTCGTCCAACCAGCCGGCGCGGGCCGCCGCCTTGATCATCGCATACTCCCCGCTGACCTGGTACGCGGCGAGCGGGCGCCGGAACCGGTCTTTGACGCGGCGAATCACGTCCAAATACGGCAGGGCGGGCTTGACCATCACCACATCCGCCCCCTCCTCAAAGTCGAGGCCGACTTCATACAGCGCTTCGTCGGCGTTGGCGGGATCCATCTGGTAACTCTGACGGTCGCCGAATTGCGGAGCGGATTGCACGGCGTCGCGAAAGGGGCCGTAGAATCCGGAGGCGTATTTGGCGGCGTACGACATGATCGGCACCTCGGTGAAGCCGGCCGCATCCAGACCGCAGCGGATCGCCCCCACCCGGCCGTCCATCATATCGGACGGCGCCACCATATCCGCTCCCGCCCGCGCGTGGGCCAGCGCCTCGGCGACCAGTAAGTCCAGCGTGGGATCGTTACGGACGATCCCCTCCTCCACGACCCCGCAATGCCCATGGTCGGTGTACTCGCAGAGACAGACGTCGGTGATCACCGCAAGCTCCGGAACCTGGTCCTTCAGCGCGCGGACCGCGCGGGGGACAATGCCGTGATCGTCGGACGACTCGGACCCCACGGCGTCTTTCCGACCGGGAATCCCGAACAGGAGCACGGCGGGAATGCCCAGCGAGGCGACCTCGTGCGCCTCCTTGATCAGGACGTCGATCGATTGTTGAAAGACGCCCGGCATCGACTCCACCTCGCGCGCGACGCCGGTTCCCTCGACGACGAAGAGGGGATAAATCAGATGGTCGACGCGGACGACGGTTTCGCGCACCATGCGGCGGAACACGTCGCGGCGGCGAAGGCGGCGAGGGCGATCGATCGGAAAGCTCATGGTCGGGTCCCCCTGTTCATCGAGTCGGCAGTCACGTGCGCGATCAGCGCCTCGACCAACGCCGGCATGGTCTGGCGTGCGGGTTCGATCGCGACCGACAGCCCGCGGCCCCGCGCGGCGTCCGCGGTGACGGGCCCCAGACAGGCCACCGTCGCGTCCCGCACCAGGCGGGCGTCCGGTCCCAATGCGTCCAAGAATCCGGTCACCGTCGATCCGCTGGTAAAGGTCACGATCGTGCCCGCGCGCGTGAGCGCCTCCCGCGCGGGTTCGGGCACCGTCGCCGCCGGATGATTATCGTACACCACGACCACGTCGATTTTCGCGCCGCGGGCGGTCAGCGCCTCGGCGATCACCTCGCGCGCGATCCGCGCGCGAGGAAACAGCACCGCCGCGCCGGACAGATCCTCGGTCGCCAGCGCCGCCACCAGCCCTTCGCCGGTGGACTCCTCGGCCACCCGGTCGGGCCTGATCCCGTAACGCCGAACCGTCTGCGCGGTCTTCTCCCCGATCGCGCAGACGCGGATGCCGCCCAGCGCCCGCGCATCCAGGCCGAGCGTCTCGAGGCGATCGAAGAACGCGCGCACCGCGTTGGCGCTGGTCAGCAGCAGCCAGCGATAGCGCGCAAGACCGGCGATCGCGCGGTCCACCGCGTCCCACGAGGGCGGCGGCTCGACGCGAATCGCGGGCGCCTCGATCACCTCCGCGCCGGCGCGATCCAGTCGCGCGATCAGATCCGCCGACTGCCCGGCGGCGCGGGTCACGATGACCGTCCGGCCGAAGAGCGGGCGGCGCTCGAACCACGCCAGCCGCTCGCGCAGCGCGACGACCTCGCCCACCACGATCAGGCCCGGCGGCTGCAAATCCAGGCGCGCAGACTCCGCCACGATGGTGTCCAACCGGCCGACGATCGTCTGCTGGCGCGGATAGGTCCCCCAGCGGATAATCGCGATCGGCGTGTCCGGCCGGCGCCCGCCGGCGATCAGGCGGCGGGTAATCTCCTCCAAATGGGTCATGCCCATGACGAAGACCACGGTGCCGCTCGCGACCGCGAGATCCTGCCATCGGATGGCCGATTCGCCTTTCGACGGATCTTCGTGCCCGGTGGTCACGGTCACGGCCGCGGCGTACTCGCGATGGGTCAACGGGATCCCGGCATAGGCGGGCGCCGCCGTCACCGAACTCACTCCCGGCACCACTTCAAACGGCACGCCCGCGTCAGCCAGCGCGAGCGCCTCCTCGCCTCCGCGGCCGAACACAAACGGATCGCCGCCCTTAAGACGCGCCACGATTCGGCCCTGCGCGGCCCGGTCGATCAACAACGCGTTGATGGCCTCCTGCGTGAAGCGCTGGGCCCCCTTGCGCTTGCCGGCGTCCACGATCTCCGCCCCCGGCCGGACACCGGCCAGAATTGCGGGATTGACGAGGTAGTCGAAGACCACGACGTCGGCCTCCCGCAGACAGTCTCTCCCGCGCACCGTCATCAATCCGGGATCGCCGGGACCCGCCCCGATCAGGTACACCAGCCCCGTCGCGGGCGGGTCTTCAGGCGGGTTCGGCATACACCGCCCGCAAAATCTCGTCCCCGCCCAGCGCCAGCAAACGCTCCGCCAGCGCGCGCCCCATCGCGGGTCCCTCCGCGCGCGGACCGGCCGTTTCGTCCCGCACCACCCGTTCGCCCCGCACGCCCGCAATGAGCCCCGCGAGTGTCAGCCGGTCGCCCGCCAGGACGGCATGGGCCGCGATCGGCACCTGACATCCGCCTTCGAGCCGCGCCAGCAGCGCGCGTTCCGCTTCCACGCAGGATCGCGTGTCGGGATCGTCGAGCACCGCGAGCGCGGCATTGACCGCGTCGTCCTCGCGCCGGCATTCGATCCCCAGCGCCCCCTGCCCGATGGCGGGCAGGCAGATCGCGGGAGACAGCCGCTCGGTGATCTCGCCCTCCCAACCCAGCCGGCGCAAGCCCGCCGCGGC
>JBDSOK010000147.1:0-3517 GCA_039914845.1 Nitrospiria bacterium
GCGGTGACCTACCGCAAACTCAACGACATCCCCGAATCGTGGGGGACGGCGGTCAACGTGGTGGCGATGGTCTTCGGCAATATGGGCGAGACCAGCGGCACCGGCGTGGCCTTCACGCGCGATCCCTCCACCGGCGAGCGCCACTTCTTCGGCGAGTGCCTGCTCAACGCCCAGGGCGAAGACGTGGTGGCCGGCATCCGCACGCCGATGCCGATCGAGTCGCTGCGCGAGAGCATCCCGGGGGCGTATCGCGAGCTGCAGCGGGTGTACAAGACGCTGGAGAAACATTATCGCGACATGCTGGACCTGGAGTTTACGATCCAGGAGGGCACGCTCTACATGCTGCAAACCCGGGTCGGCAAGCGGACGGGGGCGGCGGCGATCCGGATCGCGATCGAGATGACGAAGGAGAAGCTGATCGATCGCGAGACCGCGATCTTGCGCGTCGATCCCGAGCAATTGGATCAATTGCTGCACCCCATGATCGACGCCTCGGCCAAGATCACGGTGATCGCGAAGGGCTTGCCCGCCTCGCCGGGCGCGGCGGTCGGCAAGGTGGTCTTTACCGCCGAAGAGGCCGAACGGATGGCGGCCAAGAGCGAGCGCGTGATCCTGGTGCGGACCGAGACGTCGCCGGAAGACATCGGCGGGATGAACGCCGCCCAGGGCATCCTGACCGCGCGCGGGGGCATGACCTCGCACGCCGCGGTGGTGGCCCGCGGGATGGGCAAGTGCTGCGTCGCGGGATGCAGCGCCGTCCAGATCGACGAGCAGGGCGCGTCGTTTCACGTCAACGGCACGCTGGTGCGCCAGGGCGAGTCCATCACGCTCAACGGCTCGACCGGCGAAGTCATCCTCGGCGAGGCCCCCCTCATCCAGCCCACCATGAGCAAGGAATTCCAAGTCCTGATGGGATGGGTGGACAAGGTCCGCCGGCTGCGGGTGCGCGCGAACGCGGACACCCCGCACGACGCCAAGGTGGCGCGAGGATTCGGGGCCGAAGGCATCGGCCTGTGCCGCACCGAGCACATGTTCTTCGAGGGCGAGCGCATCCGCGCGGTGAGGGAAATGATTCTGGCGGATGACGTCGAGGGGCGCCAGCGCGCCTTGGCCAAGCTCTTGCCGATGCAGAAGAGCGACTTCCTCGGCATCTTCCGCGAAATGGCCGGCCTGCCGGTCACGATCCGTCTCTTGGATCCCCCGTTGCACGAATTTCTTCCGCACACCGAAGAAGAACTCGCCGGCCTCGCGACCGACATGGGTGTGCCGCTGGAAGCCCTTCGCGCCAAGAACAAGAGCCTGCACGAATTCAACCCGATGCTCGGATGGCGGGGATGCCGGCTCGGCATCACGTACCCCGAGATCTACGAGATGCAGGTGCGGGCGATCTTCGAAGCGGCCTGCGAACTGGCTCAGCAGAAAGTGAAAGTGATCCCTGAGGTCATGATTCCGTTGGTCGCGCACGTCAAAGAGTTGGCTCGAATGAAGGAGTTGCTGCTCCGGGTCGCCCAAGAGACGATGGCCCGCTACGGCAAGAAGGTTCCCTACACCATCGGCACCATGATCGAGCTCCCCCGCGCAGCGATTGTGGCGGACGAGATCGCCAAGGAAGCCGAGTTTTTCTCCTTCGGCACCAACGACCTCACCCAAACCACCTTCGGCCTCTCCCGCGACGACGCCGGAAAATTCCTGCCCTTCTACGTCGAACAAGGCATCCTCCCGCGCGACCCGTTCGTGGCAATCGACCAAGACGGGGTGGGAAGCCTGATGCAGATGGGCGTCAAGAAGGGCCGCGAAACCCGCCCCAAACTCAAGATCGGCATCTGCGGCGAACACGGCGGCGAACCCTCATCGGTCGAATTCTGTCACCGCATCGGCCTGGACTACGTGAGCTGTTCACCATACCGCGTGCCGATCGCCAGATTGGCGGCGGCGCAAGCGGCGCTGAAGGACGGCAAGAAGAAGCGCACGGGCTCGGACACGCGGTAAACGCCTCGCGTCTGGCCCGATGGACCCAATGTTTCTGCCCCTCCCCCCCTGGCGGGGGAAGGCGGGGATGGGGGGGCCAGAGTGCAGACTTCGCGTGATGGAGTGCCTGCGCCTGCGGGTGAAAGACGTGGACTTCGGCCGCGGGGAGTTGCTGGTGCGCGAAGGCAAGGGCGATAAGGATCGAGTCACCATTCTCCCGTCGGCCGCTATCCCGCGTCTCAAGGCGCATCTCCAACGGGTTCGGAAGCAACACGAAGCCGACGTGGCGGCAGGGTTCGGACGCGTCATGCTGCCGCACGCCCTGGCCTGTAAATACCCGCATGCGAATCGCGAATGGGGTTGGCAGTGGGTGTTCCCCGCCACGACCATATCGGTTGATCCGCGAACGGGCGAACGACGGCGGCATCACTTGCACGAGACCGTGCCGCAACGGGCCATTCGCGAAGCACGGCGTCGCGCGGGTATCGACAGGCCGGTGGGGCCGCATACCTTGAGGCACTGCTTCGCCACCCATCTTCTGGATGCTGGCTATGATATCCGCACCGTCCAGGAATTGCTCGGGCATTCCGACGTCAAGACAACGATGATCTACACGCACGTGCTGAACCGCGGAGGCCGCGGCGTGCAGAGCCCGGCGGACAAACTTCTGGGGGGAGCCGACAAAGAGCGTTAGGACGCAGAATTTGTCGCATAACATGTTTCAACTGAGAGTTGATGTTTCCGGAGTAAGAGACTGGATTATTTCATCATTCTGTGGAATTATTGCCCATGATGCCAAGCTGGTTAGGACGCAGTTTTTGTCGTAATTGCAAAAATCATTCGGACGTCGAATTTTAGTTAGAGGTTACTGGCACAGTGGCCGTCCAATTGAAAGAAAAACTGCAAGCCCATGCGCTCGAAGCAGCGCTCGCCACGCTCGGGACTGCAATTCCCGCTTGGTTACTGATCGCCGAGAGCCATCTGGTGCCGTATGTATCGCGGATCGATCCAACGACCGTTCTTCGCGTGTTGGCGGTGCTCGTGGCCCTCTCCGCATGGTCGACCGCTTTGCTCCTTTTCTTCAGGCCGCGGCTCAAGTTCGATACCCAACTTGGCATATACCGAGACCGGAAGAGTGGCATCTACTATTGCTCTTCTTGCTACAGCGCGAAGCGCCGTGCCCCTCTCAAGGAGTTCAAAAGTGGCTGGCGCTGCGTGGTCAAAGACTGCAATATGTGGTTCGAGAATCCAACCTACAAGGAACCGCCTTCACCGCGCCCGCAAGCAGAAACCCGTCCAAAATCGTGGGTCAGAGATTGGTAACCTCTAACCCGGCACTCAACCCGACCGGGCTCAGCTGGGCGCACTCGCTCCGCTCGTCGGCTCGGGGGCCGGCGGGTTAGTTTTGGCGTTAGGCGGCATAGCGGCATAGGAGAGTCGTGTTGAATGGAGCGGTGGGGCCACGCAGTTCTTGGACTCTTCGTAGGTGTGTTGATCTCGGCGCTGCCCCTATTGTGGGTCGCTTTCGTCCTAGAATCACCATCGGTTC
>JBDSOK010000169.1:0-2692 GCA_039914845.1 Nitrospiria bacterium
ATCGCTTTCTGATGACGCTGACGGTCTTGCCGGACGGGAGCCTCTTGGCGGGCGCGGTTCGCGGGGGGATTTTTCGCAGTCACGACGGAGGGCGCCGCTGGGCGCCCAGCAGCGAAGGGCTGGGCAATAGTCAGGTGCCGGCCATCGTGCGCGATGCCAAAACCGGTCTGCTCTACGCCGGCACCGGAAGCGGAGTGTATAAAAGCGCCGACCAGGGTCGCCGCTGGACGGCGTCCAATCGCGGTTTGGAAATGGTGCTGTCGCGGTCGCTCGCGGTGGGGGCCGACGGCACGCTGTATACCGGCACCGGGGGCAACGGGCTCTTCGCCAGCCGCGACGGGGGCGGGGTCTGGCGTCGCATCAACGAAGGGTTCGCCGACGAAGACGGTCTCCGGGAAAACTTCATTCGTGTGTTGGCCACCGACGACGTGGGCGCCGTGTATGCCGGCAGCTTCGGGGGCGGGATTTTCAAGAGCACGGATGGGGGGCGCCGCTGGTTTGCGGTCAACGAGGGGTTGACTAACCTCTCGATCAGGGGGCTGATCGCGGTGCGCGGCGTCCTCTACGCCGGAACGGGCGAAGGGATATTCCGAAGTGCGACCCGCGGATCGCGCTGGGACTCGATCAGCGAGGGCATGCCGGACCCCAACGTTCAGGCCCTACTGCTCGCTAAGGATGGGACGCTGTATGCCGGAACCGGCAGCGGCGTCCTGGAGCGGCCGCCGGGGAGCCCGTGGCGGTCGGTGGATCGTGGGATGGCCTTTCCTGCCGTGCGGACGATCCTCGTCGATCCGATGAAGGGGGTGTTCGCCGGCACGGAGACCCACGGCTTGTTCCGTAGCAAAGACACCGGCGAAACCTGGGTGCATTTTAATGAGGGGCTTGAATCGCGGGCCATTCGAGGATTGGCGCGGGATGAAGCCGGGGTGCAGTATGCGGCGACCGCCGACACGATTTACCGGGCGGACTGGGGGCTGAGCCGGTGGGTCCCCGACGCGCAGGGCCTGAACGGGGCGCCGCGAAAGCTGATTGCGGCCGGCGGGCGTCTGGTGGTGGCGACCTCCCACGGGCTCTTCGAACGACCGATGACATCGACCGCCTGGGCTCCCGTCGTATTGGCCGGCGCGCCGTCGATCGCGGTGTCGGCGTTGACCGGGGATCCGTCGGGTGTCGTCTATGCGGCCGCCGGTCGGCAGATGTATCGGCGGCGCCCCGAAGACCCGCGATGGGAGCCGATGGGACTACAACTCCCGAGCGGCTCGTCGGTGGAATTGTCGGCCGGACACGCGCTCTATGCCTGGACCGATCGGGCGGTCTTCCGGGCAAGCGGAAGTGAGGGCGGGCTCCGATGGGATGAAATCGGGAGGGGCCTTCCGGAGGGAAGCGCCATCGGTTCGCTGGCAGTCATCGGAGGGGAACGCGATCTCCTGGTGGCCGCCACGTCCGGGGGCGTCTGGTGGACGGCGGATTCCGGTGCCGAGTGGCATCCCAGCCATGGGCGATTACCCGCCGTTCCCTTTCAGACGATCCACGCGGCGGAGACCGGGCTGATTCTGGCCGGCTCCGAGGAACACGGAGTCTTTGTCGGGGTGGACCTCGTCCCGCGGTAGCCGACTATTGAATCACCATCAACAGGGGGCGCGTATGCACACCTGGATCAGCAATCGATCAGGGGCTCTCTTCGGCATAGGGCTCGGGTGTTGGATCTTCCTGGCGGGAGCCGGCGAGGGGCCGGGACCGGGCAATCCCGACGCGGTGCGCCGACACGCCGAAGCTATGGTCAAGGCCGGCGGCGAGATGGTCAAGCAGAGCGCCGAAGGTCAATTGGCGGGCGTCATCGAGCAGGCCCACCACCTGATCGCAAACGGCAAAGCGGCCATCGACGCCGTCCCCTTTCCCGGCAATCAACATGCCCGCGATACCGCTGAGCACGTCTCCGAAGCCATGAGCCAAGCCGAAAGCGCCATTACCCACGCCGAGCAAGGGCATCAGGATGTGGTGAAGACGCATGCCGGAAAGGCCATGGCGCAGGCGCGACGGGCCCTGTCCCACGCCCGAGCCCTGTAGCAGGCTGTCCGTGTATTTTGGTTGGGGACAAGACAGTCGCTGCGGCCTTGCAGCTGGAGCGTTTTGAGCAGCCTGCGGGGTTTGGTCCGTGGTTTTTGCTTTTCAATCGTGGGATTCCGTACAATGATCCAGTGCGGAAATACCTCACTGTTTTTCGTGTGAATTGGCAGAATTCTCTTCAGTACCGGGCCCCCACCGTCATTTACATTCTCGGCTACAGCCTGTACGTGTCGGTGCTCCTCTATCTCTGGACGGCCATCTACCGAGAAGGGGGCGCCGTGGGCTCCTATGTGCTGCCCGAATTGGTGACGTACTACCTCATTCAGTTCGTCATCAACACCGTGGTCCTGTCCTACGTCAGTTGGGAGATCATTGACCACATCCGGGAGGGGTTCTTCTCGCATTTTCTGGTTAAACCGGTGAATTATTTCGCGTATTGGTTCACCATCAACCTCTCGGGCAAGGTGTTTGAATCGATCGTGATCGGCTTGGTGGTGTTCTGTTTCGGTGTGGCGGTGGGACCGGAGATCCGTTGGCCCGTGGACCCGAATACTTACTGGCGCTTCGGCGCGGCCATCTCCCTGGCAATCGTGCTCGCGTTCGAGCTGGAGTTCTGTATCGGTTT
>JBDSOK010000242.1:0-3094 GCA_039914845.1 Nitrospiria bacterium
ATGGCGAGTGCGGATCTGAATCGGGACGGATGGCAAGACCTGCTGTTGACGGATCGTGTCTCCGGCCAAATCAGCCTTCTGCTGGGGGAGGGGTCCGGTCTGCGGCCGTTCCGGCCGCCGTTGTTGCCGGTGCGGGTGGGAAATGAGCCGCGGGCGGTCACGTCCGGTCACTTGGACACGGACGGGATTCCCGATCTGGTTTTTGCGAATCGCGATTCCGTGACGGCGATGACTCGGGTCGGCGTGGGGGAAGTTCTCTCCTCCTACATCTTTCCTTCCGACCAGCCCACCGATCTCAGCGCCGTGGCGGTCGGCGACCTCAATGGCGACGGCATCCACGACGTGGTGGCGGCCGATGCGTATCCCGGCCGGTCGCGTCTCTGGATCTTTCTCCACGGCGTCACCCCCGGCGCGATCCCCACCTCGATCGCATTGGGTGCGTTGCCGAGGGCGTTGGCGCTGCTCGACGTCAACGGAGACCGAGCACTCGATCTGGTGGTGGTCAATCAAGGCGACGGCACGATCGCCTATCAGGTGGGCGACGGCCAGGGTGGATTCGGGGCGTTGGAGATCTTGACCGTGGGCGGGAGCCCCGCCGCATTAGTCATGGCTGATGTAACCGGTGATGGGCGGCCCGATGCGATAGTGGCCGATCCGGGCTCGGGCCGGATACTGATCCTGCCCCACAGCATCCGCCCAGTTGAGGGCATTGCGGTGGCGGCGGTCCGGGTGGATGGTCGGGTGGTGGGCGATGTGGTATACCTGAACGACATGGAGACAGGCCCATTGCAGGGTGCGGTCGCGACGGGCCGCACCGGTCGTTTTATGATCTTCAACGTTCCGCCGGGCCCGGCATGGTTACGCCTGTTGAGTGGGGGAACCGGCAGCCGCTTTCTGCAGGCGTATGCCGACGGCGTGACCTCCACCGACTTCCCCGTCGTCACGGGACCGACCACGACGGTTTTGATCCGGGGTGCCACCGTCGATGCCGTGGTGCGTCCGGTTGGGGAGGTGCAGATTCGATTCCTGGGTACCGAGCGCGCGACGAGCTCGAGTCCGCTGCTCTTCGACGAGCGCGGCAATCTGGCTGGTGGCGCGAGTTACAGCACGCTGATTGAGGCGAACAGCGACTACATTCTCCGTCTGAGCAAGTAATGCGACCGGTGATCGACTGCCGTCGTCCGCCATGAAGGCTCACTTGCCGGCGTTCCGCCCGCACGGCGTCGCGGTGATCGGACTGGTCATGATGGTGGCATTGGCTCACGGCGGAGCGGTTCGAAACGGTTTTCTCTACGATGATTTCCATTTGATCGTGGAGAACCCCGTTGTTCGGACGCACGATTGGTCGGCCGTCTGGACGTCGGCGGACGCGGCCAGCGCCGATCGCGCGGGGCGTAATTTCCGTCCGGTCACGATGTCGACGTACCTCATCGACCATGTAGTGGGCGGAGACGATCCGCGCGTCTTTCACGCCGCTCAACTCGCCTGGCACCTGGTGGTCGTCCTCTGCGTGTACGGGCTCGGATGGACGCTCTGGAGACGCCTCGGTCCGGCGCTTGCCCTGGCCCTGTTGGTCGCGCTTCACCCCGCGCAGACCGAGGCGGTTCATTACCTCAGCGCGCGGTCATCGATCCTGGCGTCGCTCGGGATGGTCGTCGCGTTCTGGACATACCTCTTGGCGGGAGGGGTGGGGCGCCTACGGCCTTTTGCCTTCGGCGTGAGCGTGGCGGCGTTTGCCTTGGCGTGTCTGAGCAAGGAAAGCGCGATCGTCTTCATCGTCTGGATTGCGGCGTATGAAATGCTGATCCATCGCGCGCGCCCGGGCGATCTTGTCGGGCGCCTCGCTCCCTACCTCGGCGTGAGCGCGGCCGTGTGGGCGGCGCATCATCTGCAGGTGTCGGGTGTCTGGAGCCACGGCGCAAGCATCGATGGGTGGGACGCCGCGGCCACGGGCGCGACGGTCTTGGCGAGACATCTGTGGATCTGGGTCATGCCGCTGGGCATCGAGCCGGTCTCTCCTCAGCCCTGGGTTTCCTGGATGACTCCCGCCGTCGCGGCCTCGGTCGCGGTCTGCACGGCCTGGGGGCTCGCGGCCGCAGCGCTCAGGGTTCGCGCACCGCTGGCCGCGTTCGGATTGGTGAGCGCGGGGGCCGCGCTGATGCCGGCGCTCTGGCTGCCGTTCATCACGAACGTGGCCTTGTTTCAGCCGCATCGCGGCTATCAGGCGTCGATGGGGTTTGCCCTGGCGACGGTGGAACTGACCCGCTTGTGGGGTCCTCAGGTCCGGCGTGGAATGGAACGGTTCATCACGCGGATGCGCGGGTTCCAAGACGACCGGATCCGCTGGGGGGCCGGAGCCTTCTTGGGGGTCGTGATGGTGTTGGGTACGGCGGGGATCAATGCCGTGCAAGGGAAGACGTGGCGACACGAGGTGGCGTTTTGGTCGAGTGCCGTGCGCGACTATCCTCACGAGGCAGCCTATCACCACAGTCTCGGCGCCGCGCTCCTTCGAGCGGGTGACCTCCGCGGAGCGCGAGATGCCCTCTTGACGGCCGAGCGCTGGGATCCGCTGCTGCCACGGCTGCACTTCAATCTGGGAATCGTGTTGACCAGACTGAAGCTTCCGGATGAGGCGATCGCCGCGTATGGCCGTGCCATCGAGCGTGATCCCGGGGATGTCAAATCGTGGGCCAATCTCGGTCGGCTCTATGAGGGGAGGGGCGACCTCGAACGGGCGGCGACGGCCTACCGGGCCGCCCTCGCGCTCGATCCCGGGGCGACACGGGTCCGGGAAGGTCTTGAGCGGTTGACGCACGGCCCGGGAGCCGGTCGTTGAACGTCCCTTGGCCGTCGCGACGCGTGACGGAGCACGTGGCGGTCTTCCTGCTCCTGGCGGGCGCCGTCATGGCTGCGCACGGCGGGGCGCTCCACGGGGAGTTTCATTACGACGATATCTTCGCGATCGTTCAGAATCCGGCGGTGCAGGTCTGGCAACCCATGTGGTATTTCACCTCCGCCACGGCGGTGATCAACGAGGCGAACGCCGCGGGCTACCGCCCGCTGACCGTGGCGTCGCTCGCGCTCAATTATCGGT
>JBDSOK010000277.1:0-5687 GCA_039914845.1 Nitrospiria bacterium
GATCGCGACACCGGATCGTTCCTGGTCGTCTGGAGGGATTACCGCGGCACCGACCTGTATAGCATTCGTGGGCGCATCGTCGACGCGACCGGTCATCCCACCTCCGACGAACTTGTCATCGGGGATGCGATGGGAGAGCAAATTCATCCCCGATTGGCCTACGACGCCGGGAGCCGGTCGTTCCTCGTGACATGGTCCGATACGCGTCGGACGGGATTCTATGAGTTGTTCGGACAAGTCGTGGCCTCGCCCGACGGGCTCTTGATCGGCGAGAATGTGTTCCTGTCGAGTTTCGGGGGATACGAGCACCAGGTCGAGGCAGATGCCGCGGGCTCGCGCTACCTCCTCCTCTATGCCAAACACGGCCGTCGGATTGCCGCCCGGTATCTGGAGTCCGACGGCCAGCCGCAAGGCGACGAGATACTGCTGTCGAGTGTCGACGGGCGGCAAGGTGCGCCTCAGGCGGTTTTCGATTTGCAGCGGCATGAATTTCTGGCGGCGTGGCACGACGATCGCGAAGGCGCCACCCACCTCTTTGGCCGCCGGATCGATACCGACGGCGAGGGAAGCGACCCCATCCCCTCCCCACCCGTTGAATGCCCGGGATTTCTCGATCCTGAGGGAGTCTGTCTCGGCTGTGAGGAGACCGCCGGACCTCTCGTCGATCAGGCCTGCCCGGTGGATGCCGGCTACTCCACTCACGGCGAGTATCTAGCCTGTGTCACCGCCGCGGTCAATGCGCTGCGTGACGAGGGGCGGATCGGCGCGGCCTGCAAGGTCCACCTGATTGCCCCGCGCGCCCGTTCGTCGGTCGCCCGCTGATCGGCGATTTTCCCTCCCATAGTTGAGCTCGGAGAGGGGAGTCTGCTATGATCCCCTCAGGTGGTGCCGCACGCCCGGCAAAGACTCCGGCGATCATCCCCCCAGAGCTGGCATATCAGGTGTAGAGGAGACGAGTTCATGAACATCTGCGTAATCGGCACCGGTTATGTGGGCCTGGTCACCGGCGCGTGTTTTGCCGAGTTCGGCGTCAAGGTCATCTGTGTCGATCAGGACGCGTCGAAGATCGAACGGCTCAATCGCGGCGAGGTGCCGATCTATGAACCGGGGCTTACCGAGCTGGTGCAAAAAGGCATGCGGGAAGGCCGGTTGACCTTCACCACGGACATTGTCGCCGGGGTGGAACAATCGTTAGTGTTGTTCATTGCGGTGGGCACCCCTCCCCGGGGCGACGGCTCCGCCGATCTCTCGTCGGTCGAGACCGTGGCCGAAACTATCGCCCACCATATGAACGGCTATAAAGTCATCGTCACCAAGAGCACGGTTCCGGTGGGAACCGGCGACCGCCTCCGGACGATCATCGGCCGCTCGCAGACCGACCGGCGCAATTTCGACGTGGCGTCCAATCCGGAGTTCCTGCGGGAGGGTGCGGCGATCGAAGATTTCATGCGCCCCAACCGGGTGGTGATCGGCGCGGAGAGCGATCAAGCGATCGCGATTCTCCGTGATTTGTATCGGCCGCTGTATCTGCTGGAAACGCCGATCGTCATTACCGACGTCGCAACCGCCGAAATGATCAAATACGCTTCCAACGCGTTTCTCGCCACCAAGGTGTCGTTCATCAACGAGATCGCCAATCTCTGCGAACGGGTGGGCGCGGACGTGCATCAGGTCGCCAAGGCGATGGGCCTCGACGGGCGAATCGGTGCCAAATTTCTCCATCCCGGTCCGGGTTACGGCGGGTCGTGCTTTCCCAAAGACGTGCTCGCGCTGCTCTCGATCGGCAAGCGCCACGGCTACGACTTTCGGATCCTTGAGGCGGTGGACGAGGTCAATCGCCGCCAGCGCGACCTGATGGTGACCAAGATTCAGCAGGCGGTCGGGACACTTGGTGGAGCGACCGTGGGGTGTTTGGGCCTGGCCTTCAAGCCCAACACCGACGACATTCGCGAGGCGCCCTCACTGACGATCCTTCCCGCGTTGCAAAAATTGGGAGCCTCGGTGCGGGCCTATGATCCCGCCGCGATGGCCGAGGCGCAGAAGCTGCTGCCGGATGTCGTGTTGTGCGCCGATCCCTACGAGGTGGTGAGCGGGTGTGACGCGGTCATTCTCATGACCGAATGGAACCAATTCCGCAATCTCGATCTGGACCGCATCAAATCGCTCATGCGCCGTCCGGTGTTCATCGATCTGCGAAACGTGTACGAGCCGGCCCGCATGCGCGAGCGAGGATTTACGTATGTGGGAGTGGGACGGACGTAGGAACGGCGTGAGTCGTTGATCGTTGTCAGTTGTTCGTTACGGACAACGAAGACCAAACAACGAACAACGGTTTTTCCGAATCACGACTTCGGTTTGACATGACAGCGGGCGCAGTTGGAAATCGGAAAGGCGACCCGGCCATGGCAGCGTCCGCAAAATTCCCCGTTCACGATCTTCACCATCGAAATCGGGTTGGCGCCTTTTTTCATCACGAAGATATTGGGATGGCAATTGCCGCAATCCAGCCAGTAGGTATGGGGGAAATGCGGAAACACGACGTTCGGCATGGCGCCCACCGCGGGAATCTCGATGTCGAAGTTGAACGGCGGGATGAGCGGCTTGTCCGGATCGAGCGATTCGCGCGGCTTGATGTGGTTGTCCTTGAAGGCCTTCACCCAATCGACGGTCCCCCCTTGGTCCCGGGGCACGTTTTTCAAGATTAATTCGGGGTTCCGATTTTCTTTGGCGAACGGCGGGCCGGGAGTCGGAATCTGTGTGGGATCTTCGAAATCATCGCTTAACTGAGTCGGCATCGGCGGAGCGGCCGTGACCGGCGGCGGCGCGGCGGGTGCGGCGGCCGCCGGAGGGGCGCCGGAATCGGACACCGATTTCTTCGTGAACGGCTTGGTGCACGCGAAGAGCACGAGCGCCGCTCCGATACCGATCGTCAAGGCGCCGAGAACCGGACGTGTCATCTCAATTCACCCCGTGAAGCGGTCCGGTGACCATACCGGGTTTTCCTGAGTGGCAGCGCGCGCACATGACCGGTTTCCACGCCGTTTCCCCGTTATGGCATTTGCCGCAGAATTGGCCCTTGAAGACGATCTTTTCCATGTCGATGTCATTGGCCCCGGACTTCATCTCGAAAATAGCGGGGTGGCATACTTTGCACTTGAATTCGACCCGGTGGATCCAGTGCGGGAAGACGACCGGCGGCATGCCGCGTTGCTCGGCCTTGTTGTTCAGGACCATATCCCCGTAATACCCTTCGACGGTCTTTCCGGTCAGTCCCCACACGCCCGCGCTGATCACCAGGGCCGCCGCCACTCCCAATCCGATCGTCCGTCTCATCCGCCGCTCTCTAGTCTACGCATGGTTCCCACCGGATCTGGTCGTTCTTCGCGGGCTGCTCGACGGAAGAGACGATGGAGGAAAGAGGTAGCACAACGACGAAACGATTGTCAACCGTGAACGGTCGAAAATCGTGGCCGACGAGATCCGTTACCCATCCCGTTTCGGTTTTGATGCCATGTATTGACAAGCCTTCTCGCACTCCCCTATAGTTGTGTCTCGCCTTGAGGTTGTCGGCTCCCGAGTATTTCGTGTGAAAATTCAAGGCGGTTCCTCCTCCTTGGGGAATTTTCACCCTGTCGTACGGTCTTACGGGTAGCGTCTGAGACGCGTGCCCCTCCGAAGGCCGAGTTTGCGTGATGGCTGGGCGTTCCCGGGCCGTCCGGACGGTTGATACGTGCATGATGATTTGCCCATCCCGAGCGCTGGTGATCGTGGTTGCGACCGTGGCTGCCGCCCTGGTCCCGCCGGCGATGTTCGCGTTGGGCAACTCCATTCAGGGCTCGCGCCATGATCTGTCGGGTCTCAATATGCGGGGCTACGGCGTGGAAACGGGGCCGATGACGGGTGCCACGTTCAACGACTACAAAGAGATTTGTGTGTACTGCCACACGCCGCATAGCGCGGCGGGCGATGCGCCGCTCTGGAATCGCGAGTTGCCCGCCCAAAGCGGCTATCAGATGTATTCCGCCCCGAACTTCGACTCCAAGGTCGACGCGCCGGACGGCATTTCGCTGGCCTGTCTCTCCTGTCATGACGGCACGGTGGCGGTCGATGCGGTTCGCAACAAACCCCAATATCACGATTTCGTCGACGCCGGCACGCATTACAAGATGGACCTGGATGGCTCGCCCGGCAGCGACAGCTGCGGCAAATGTCATAACCGTCAGGCGGGCGCCTACGGGGGAATCGGCCGGGCGCACGACGCGACGATCCGCTACCTGACCCGCGACCTGCGCGACGATCATCCCTTTTCGATGGCCTTTCCGTCCTACGCGATGGACCCGGGATTTAATCAACCGACCACCGCGAAGGAAGACGGCGGGCGGATGTTTCCCAACGGCATTCAGACGTTCGCCGGCGACAAGGTCCAGTGCGCGTCCTGCCACGATCCCCACGATCCGGACGAGCGCAACGAGCAGGGACGCGATCCGTTCTTGCGGACGTCCAATCGGGAGAGTGCCTTGTGTCTGACATGCCACGCGAAATAATTCCTGATCCGCCGATAGGGCGGCGTCTGGTGCGTGGTCGCTTCAGTTTCGCTGCTCACGAGACCCATTGCATAGCTTTCGCGCAATGGGTACCCCGTACGCTCCGCGGCGAAACTTCGCTCCGCCTTCCATCCACCGCCCTCTCGACGGCCAGGAATTATTTCCCTCGTTTTCTCTTCCTTCTGTCGGTGATGGCGATGTGTTCCGCCTGCGGCTCCACGCCCAAGAAAGAAGCTGATTTGTTTTGGCCCCTGCCGCCGGAGACGCCGCGCATCAAGTTCATCAAGAGCCTGTCCTCTTCCGCCGATGTGCGGCCCACGTCGTTTGCGAGCCGGCTCAAGAGCACGGTGATCGGCGAGGAATCGACCGCCGCGTTGGGCAAGCCGTATGCGGTCCACGCCGATCGCAAGGGCCGTGTGTTCGTGGCCGATGCCGCGTGGCGTAAGGTGCTCGTGTTCGATGAGGCCGGCCGGGACTTTTTCATCTTGGGATTGGACGGGCCAGGCACGCTGACCAATCCCCGCGGCGTGACGACCGACGTCGAGGGCAAGATCTATGTGACCGATGTCACCCAAAATCGCGTGGTGGTCTACGATCCCAAGGGCGAGTACCTGCTCGCGATGGGGCTGCGGGGGCAGCTCGACAAACCGGTGGGCATCGCGGTCAACGACGCGCTCAAGCGCGTCTACGTCGTGAGCACCGGCAATACCGGGACCCAGAGCCATAAGGTTACGGTCTTCGATCCGCAGGGCTCGCTGCTCTTCGAGTTCGGGGGGCGCGGCATCGACGACGGCCAATTCAATTTTCCCACGAACATCGTGGTGGACGCCTCCGGCAAGGTCTACGTGATGGACTCGTTCAATTTCCGCGTGCAGATCTTCGACGCCGACGGCAAGTTCCTCTCCAAGTTCGGCGGCGTCGGCTCCGGGTTCGGGCAGTTCTCCAAGCCCAAGGGCATCGGCGTGGACAGCGAGGGCCACATCTACGTGAGCGACGCGGCCTTCAACAACGTCCAGATCTTTGACCAGGAAGGTCGTCTGCTCCTCTTCTTCGGCAGCTTCGGCAGCCGGCGCGGCCAATTCTGGCTGCCGGCGGGCCTTTCGGTGGACGCGCACGACCGCATCTATGTCGTCGATCAATACA
>JBDSOK010000307.1:0-2888 GCA_039914845.1 Nitrospiria bacterium
AGGCGTTGCAGCTCTACGCCGAAGGCCGCTTGACCGTTCACGGCCGCCGCGTAATACTCGCCCCGAACGCACACGCCCGTCAGTAGGCGTTGTCGCCCGCACCCAGGCCTCGAACCCATGACCGACACCGCAATGAAAGCCGCCAACTATATCGAACTGGGCGTCCTCTATGCCCGGGAGGGCCGCTACCTCGACGCGCACATCAATCTCCGTCACGCACTGGTGGGGTTCGGCAAGCTCAGCCTCAAGGACGTGCCGTTCATGCTCCTCTCCTATTATGGTCTGTGTCTGGTCGCCCTGGGCAAAGACACCGGACGCGGCATTGCGTATTGCCGGCGGGCCGTCGATGAGGCCGGCAACCGCAGCGAGTATTACTTCAACCTGGGCAAAGCGCTCGTGTTCTTGAAGCGAAAGGCCGAAGCCATCACGGCATTTCAACACGGGCTCACGATCGACGATGACCCGCGCATCGAGGCCGAATTGACCCGGCTGGGGATCCGGAGCCGGCCACCGATCCCCTTTCTTCCGCGCCGCCATTTTCTCAACCGGTATGTGGGCCGGCTGATCCGTCGCCCCTCGTGATCCGCACCGCACTCGCCCTCATCCTGCTGTTGGCCGCTCCGGCGTCGGCCGCCCCGCGCGACGGCGCGTGGTGGGGCGGGGCGCCTGAGTCCTTCAAGTTGGGTTATGTGGCCGGCTATTTGGCGGGCCGCGACGAGCAGGCCGCGAAATGGAGCCGGCTGACTGACGACGCCGTCGCGCAATTGCCCGAGGACGCGCGGGCCCCGTTCGTGCCGGTGCTGGAAGCCCTTCGAGACGAGTCGAAGGGCTTCCAGGCCGCCACCTACGCCGACGTGGTGGAACAGCTCGACCACTTCTATCGCCCCGAGAAAAACCGCGCGATCCCGATTGCCCAGGCGCTCACCATCGTGCGTCAAGCCCTCGGAGGCGTCGATCAACAATATCTCTATTGCCAAACGGAGTATTTTCGGCTGGCTCACGACCAGCGCATCCCGATGAAGGACCGGATGGAGGCCCTGGGGAAAAAGGCCGCGGAGTGCACCGAGATGAGCCCCGAGCCGACGCCGGACGAGGGGTCGGATCCGCCTGGCGGCATGCCGCAGGAACACGCGCCCCCCCAGTAAGCCCGGCGTTGCGCCGTCCACCCGTTTTTGCTATGATCCCGCCCGTTGTCCGTGCGGGGGGTTAGCTCAGTTGGGAGAGCGGCTGGTTCGCAATCAGCAGGTCACCGGTTCGATCCCGGTACCCTCCACCAAACCTCGCTTGCGTAGCGCAACGTAGGCGCTTTCCCCGCGCCGAGGCTGCGAGACGCCCTTGACCCGGCCTTCCTGATCCCTCGCTTACGTCGCGCACCGTCGGCGCGCCTTCCGCGCCGAGGCTCGGAGACTCAATTCCCCGACGAGTCAGCCTTATACTGATTATCAGCATGACTCAGAATATCTGAATTTGAGGACTGACGATGGCCGTAGTCAAGGTCTGGGGCCGGGGCAACTGACGATTCCGGCCTCGCTACGGAAGGAACTGCGATTGGACGAAGAGACGACGCTCAGCGTGGTCAAGGCCTGAGAAGCGCTCGTGTTGACGCCAAAGAAGTTAATCGGTGACGCCATGGCCAAAAAAACAGCGCAGGAACTAAAAAAGAGAGATTGACGTTGGACGACCTGTTACGCGATCTGGAAAAACAGCGCCGGCGGTACAACCGAGAACGGTATGGCGCCTGAACGATGGCGGGTGTTCCTCGATACCAGCGCGCTGATCGCGGGTCTCATCTCGCAGATGGGCCCGGCGCGGGAAGTGCTCCGACTGTGCGAAGCTGGCGTGATCGCTTGCAGGACCCGGCCGTAGAGCTTCCGGACTGCGTGCTGGAACCGGACCACTATCTCCACCCCTATCTGGGGGAATACCGCGAAATCAGTCTTGCCGCGTCCCCGGCGTTCCGCGACCGCTATCACCTGCGCGGTCAGGATGAAGAACGCATCCGGGCGCTGTTCGTCCCGGAACTGATCCGGTTCCTGGAGACCCATCCCGATTTTTACGTGGAGGTGCGCGCCAACGCGATTCTCGCGTTCCGCGCCGAGAAGGACCTCGAGCAGGCGACCGAGATCGAGGTGTTGCTGGCGTTTGCAGATCTCGTGAACACGGTGTATCGTGCGGCGAGCGCCGAGACGCCCGCGCGGTCGCGGGACGGCACCACGTAACGGAGCCCCTCTCTCGGGAGGTGGTGGATGTGGCTCGGCGTCATCGCCTTCCTGGCGGCGAGCCTGCTGGCGCCGCGGCGACCGGCCGTTTCGCGCGGCCGGACTGACTGATCACCGAAGGAGATCCCGCGATGAAGCAAGTGGAAAAATTCCTTGAAGGCCTGATCTTCAACAGCCGATGGCTGCTGGCGCCGTTCTATCTCGGATTGGTGCTGTCCATCGTACTGCTCCTGATCAAGTTCATCAAGGAGTTCACACACGTGGTGCCCGTGGTGCTCTGGGAAGGGGGCAGCCAGGTCATCGTGGGCATCCTGTCGCTGGTCGATATCGTCCTGGTGGCGAACCTCCTGTTGATCATCGTCTTTGCCGGGTATGAGAATTTTGTCTCGAAGATCAACACCGGGGAACACGAGGACCGCCCGACGTGGATGGGACACGTGGGATTCACGGACTTGAAAATCAAGCTCATCGGCTCGATCGTAGCCATCTCCGGGATCGAACTGCTTAAGGCGTTCGTCAACGTGCAGACGATGACCACTCATGAGCTGGCTTGGCGGGTGGGCATTCATCTGACCTTCGTGGTGTCCGGCGTCTTGTTTGCGCTGATGGACCGGATCGCGGAGGGCGGGAAGCCCGTCCCGGCTCCGTCGCGGCCGGAGTAACCGGAGT
>JBDSOK010000316.1:0-3671 GCA_039914845.1 Nitrospiria bacterium
GAACCCCAAGGACGTGGAGGCGCTCATTGCGCTGGGCAACGCGAATATGATGATTTCGCGCTTTGAGGCCGCCCAGGAATTGTATTCGCGCGTGCTGGCGATTCAGCCCAAGAATCTCGATGTGCGCACCAGCCTGGCGATCGCCTATCAATACGGCGGGAAGTCCGATCAGGCGTTGGCCGAGCTGAAGCAAAATCTTCGGTACGACGCGAAACACGACGCCACCCTGTTCAACCTCGGGTTTTTGTATCACGACGTGAAAAAAGATCCGGCGGCCGCACGTGAGGTCTGGACGCGATGGTTGACGTGGTATCCGAACGCTCCCGCCGCCGCCGACATCGGCCGGCGCGTCGCCGCCATCGAATCGGCAATTGGGACAGGCGGGGCCATATCCCGTAAGTAGATATTCAGCCCCCGCAGGATTTTCCGGCCGCGCGATTCTCGTCCGTTCTGCCCCCTCGCCGACGAACGACAATTCACCGGGCACTAGCGCGCCATATGAAGTCTGCTATTCTTGCGCACGATGTCCCGCGATCCATATCACGTCCGGCGCATCGCGCGTCTGGCGTGCGCGTACCACCATCAGTTATGGGAGTCGGACCGATCATCTCGTCACACGCAATATCGTCCCCCGAGCATCGCCCGGCAATGGGCATTCGAGTGTTCGTCGCGATGAGACCGTTTCTCCGGGCGGCCATCCGCATCGTCGAATGCCTGTTCCCTCTGGTGTGTCTGGTGGTGGGCATCGCGACATGGGCCTCGGCCGAAGGCGAACGGATTGCGGTGGTCGTTCACCCCTCGAGCGCGTTGATCTCGCTGAAAGCGGCCGACGTCCGCGCCATCTATCTGGGGGAACGACAGTTTGTCGGCAACGACCATCTGATGCCCTTGCACATGCCGGAAGGTCGATGGAAGACCGCCTTTTTACATCAGGTGGTGGGCAAGGCGCCGAAGGAATATAAATTGTATTGGGTGCAGCGGGTGTTTCAAGACGGCGCCTCTTTACCCAAAGCCCTCACCGGTCCCGATGCGATTATCGCGGAGGTGGCGGCCGACGTGTCCAGTATCGGCTATGTCCCCGAGCGTGTTGCGCAAGACACCCGGTCGGTGAAGGTCCTGTTCGTGGTGCCGGGTCCGTGACCGTCTCTCTCCGCGGCAAGCTCGTGACGATCTTTCTGGGTACCGCGCTGGTGCTCATCACCATCCTCGGCGTCATGACGTCTGTCGTTCGCCATCTGGCGGAAAATGTCCGGGAAATGCAGCGGCTGTCGGGGCGCATCACGATGACCGACGAATTGCAATTGGAACTGAGCCGGCTGCTCCAACCCTTAAATGACTATCTCTTGACGGAGGATGTGCGGCAGCGGGACGTGTTCGATCGCTCGGTGCTCAAAATCTCCGACCTCCTGACCCAACTTGAGCGGTATGAAGGCGGAAACGAATGGAGCACCATCGCCCGATCCATCAACAACCGCGTCCTCGGCCTGGCGACCATCGCGGTCGAAGTCCTCTTTATCGAGCGGCCGGTCGGCAATCCTCATGTGGTCGCGTTGATGAAAGACGCCAACCGCCGGTCCGACGAGATCATCGGGCTGGCCCGGCAGTTTCACGATATGGCCGAGGGCGATATGTCGACCCAGGAGGATCTCGCCGCCGCCACCACCCACGATGTCGACCGCCTGATGATCGTCTGGCTGATCGGGACGGCGCTCGCGTTCGCGGCCTTTTATTGGGCGCTGACCCGCTGGGTGACCAAACCCTTGCTGGCCTTGCATCGCGGCGTACTCGATCTGAACGCCGGCCGGGCGGCGAGAATCCCGATCCGGGCTCGGGATGAGATCGGCGAGGTGGGGCAGGCCTTCAATCAGTTGGTGGAGCATCTGGGCGAATCTCGCGAAGAGGTGCAGCGCTATACCCACCAACTGGAGTCCCTGTATACCGCGAGCCGGGCGCTGAGCAAGGAGAGCTCCCGCGATGTGCTCTATCAAACGCTGGCCGATCTGGCCCGCACGCTCACCGAGTCGCAATATGCCGCCCTTGTCCTGTTTAATGAAGGACAGCAGATCATTCAGGTGATCGAGTCGGGCGCCTCGCCCTTGACGCTTGTGACCGGGCAGGACGCGCAGACCGTGCTGGCGGCGCTGCCCCACAGTCGGCGCCCGCTCCGGCTTGGCCCGGGCGATTCCCGGTTGGAGGGGCTGCCCGCCGATCCGCCGATCCGGACGTTACTGGCGGTGCCGATCCTGGCCGAAGCGAGTCTCCGTGCCCAACTCTACGTATTTCAAAAAACCCAAGGCGCATTTTCGGAGACCGATGAGGATCTCCTGGTCACGATCGCGCATGATGCCGCCCAATCACTCAAGGTCATCGGCTTGCACGAAGAAACCGAGCGGATGGCGACCATCGACGGCCTGACCGGCTTCATCAATCGATGGGCCTTGGAAGATCGCCTGGAGGAGGAATTTGTCAAGGCCGGCCGCCATGCGCGGGAATTCACGCTGATCTTCATCGACTTGGACCATCTCAAGGAGATCAACGACCGGTTCGGCCATGCCGCGGGCGATGCGGCGATCCAGCGGTTCTGCGATGCGATTCGCGCGAGTGTCCGGGCGACCGAGATCGTGGGCCGGTATGGGGGCGACGAAATTGTCGTGCTCATGCCCGAGGCCTCGCTGGCCGACGGGCTGATGGTGGCGGAGCGCATCCTGCGCCGCGTCTCGGGTCTTCCCTTGGTCATCGAGAACGAACGGATCGGGTTGACCGCCAGCTTGGGCGTGGCCACCTATCCGCAACACGGCCGGGACAAGGAAGCCCTCCTCCGCGCCGCCGACTACGCGCTCTACCAGGCCAAGGCCCAAGGCCGTGGGCGCGTCCATTCGTTTAGCGCCCCTCCTCCCCACGAGGGCGCCGTGGTTCCCACCATCCGCCGTTGACACGGCGCTCGCGGATTGGATAAGATTCGCGCCGTGGTGTCCCGACGCGGCGTTCGCCGCCTAGCCTGTGTGCTCGTTCTGCTGATCGGCTTCGCGCCGCTCGCGTGCAATCAGAAGGACCCCGAGCCGTCCGAAGCGCCGCCGCCCACCGCTTCGACCGAGGGCGCGCCCGATCCCCAGGTCGCGAAGACGATGGAAGAGTTGGTGGCATATAAGGCCCGGGTCGATCACAATCCCCAAGATGTCGACGCCTTGGCCGCGATGGGCAATGCGAACTTCTCGCTGCAACGCTTCGATCACGCCAAGGAATGGTACGAGCGCGCGCTGAAGGTCGATCCCAAACGGCACGCGACACGGATGGACTTGGCCCTTGCGCTGCGCTATCTCGGCAAGCCGGATGAGGCCGTCGCGCAGTTACAACGCGTGGTGACCGTCGAGCCGACGAATGCCGCTGCGCTGTACAACCTGGGCGTCATTCTCTTAGAGGATAAAAACGACAGCCGGGGCGCCGTGACGCGTTTCGAGGCCCTGATGAAGGCCCATCCCGATCATCCGCAAACTCCCCAACTCCGCCAAATGGTGGAAGCCATCAAGCACCCCAAGACCGCCCCCGCGCCTCCTCCCGGGGGCTGATTTCACCCGCATCGCAGCCGCGCCGGCGTGGCGGAATCGGCAGACGCAAGGGACTTAAAATCCCTCGGGGGCAACCCCGTCCCGGTTCGACCCCGGGCGCCGGCA
>JBDSOK010000005.1:0-4674 GCA_039914845.1 Nitrospiria bacterium
TCCTGCTCAAGCGGGTTCCGCCCGGTTCCCCGATCAGCTATGGCCGGACCTTCATCACGCGGCGCGACAGTCTGATTGCGGTGCTGCCCATCGGATACGCCGACGGGTATCCCCGCGCGCTGTCCAATCGGGGGGCGGTGCTGGTCCGCGGGCGTCGAGCGCCCGTGGTGGGGCGCGTGTGCATGGATCTCACCATGATCGACGTCACCGACGTGCCGGACGCGGCGGAGGGCGATGACGTGGTGGTGATCGGTGCGCAGGGTGATGAGCGGATCAGTGTGGACGAGGTCGCGGAGCAGGCGGAAACCATCTCCTATGAGATCTTATGTGGAATCGGCTCGCGCGTGCCGAGACGGTATCACGGCGCCGCAGGGCCCGGCGAATCGTGACCGCCCTCATCGAATGGGTGGGCCGCCTGGTCCTCAAGATCGTGGACGAAGTCGGCCGGCTGACGCTGCTGCTGGCGACGGTCGTTCGCACCGCCCTGACCAGACCCTGGGATCTCCGCCTCTACGTCAAGCAGATGGAAGAGGTGGGGACCAAATCCATCCCGGTCGTGGCGATCACCGGTCTGTCGACGGGGATGGTTTTGGCGTTGCAAAGCTTTAATGGATTCCAACGGTTTCAGGCCGAGAGCTTGGTGGGGACGGTGGTGGCGCTGTCGGTGACGCGCGAGCTCGGTCCGGTCCTGACCGGCCTGATGGTGGCGGGACGGGCGGGAGCAGCCATGGCGGCGGAATTGGGGACGATGCGCGTCACCGAACAAATCGACGCGCTGGCGTCGATGGGCGTCAATCCCGTCAAGTATCTGGTCGTGCCGCGATTCATCGCCGGGATCCTGATGCTCCCGGTGCTGACGATTTTTGCGGACCTGATCGGCATTCTCGGCGGCTATATCGTCTCCGTGCAATTACTGGACGTCAACCCCACCGTCTATATCAAGCGGACGGTCGATTTTCTGCATATTAGCGATGTGTACGGGGGATTGTTGAAGGCGGTGGTGTTCGGGGCGATCATCTCGCTGATCAGTTGCGAGCGCGGGTTTACGGCGGGGGGCGGGGCGGAAGGCGTCGGCCAGGCCACGACCTCTGCCGTCGTCGCTTCGTGTATGCTGATCTTGATTTCGGATTACTTTCTCACCGCGTTCTTGTATTAGCGATGATCGAACTCCAGGACCTTCATAAAAGCTTTCACGGCCGCGCGGTGCTTGCGGGGGTCGATCTCACGATCGAGACCGGGGAGACGATGGTCGTGATCGGCGGGAGCGGCACCGGCAAGAGCGTGCTGCTCAAGCATGTCGTCGGTCTCCTGCGTCCCGATCGCGGGCGCGTGATGGTGGACGATCTCGATGTGACCACGTTGGAGGAGTCTCCGCTCAACGAGTTGCGGAAGAAGTTCGGCGTCCTCTTCCAAGGTGCGGCGCTCTTCGATTCGCTCTCGGTCTGGGAAAACGTGGGATTTTCGCTGACGCAGCACACGCGGCTCTCGCCCCACGAGGTCCGCGAGATCGCCCGCGAGAAGCTCGCGCTGGTCGGCCTCCAAGGGGTCGAGGACCGCATGCCGGCCGAGTTGTCCGGCGGGATGAAGAAGCGGGTCGGTCTGGCCCGCGCGATCGCCCGCGACCCCGAGATCATGCTCTACGACGAGCCGACCACCGGCTTGGATCCCATCATGTCCGACGTGATCAACGAGTTGATCGTCCGCCTCAAGGAGCAGCTCAAAGTTACCTCGATCGCGATCACCCATGATATGACCAGCGCCTATAAAATCGCCGATCGCATCGCGATGCTGTACCAGGGGGCGATCCAGGCGGTCGGCACGCCGGATGAGATTCGCGCGAGCCCCAACCCCATCGTTCACCAATTCATCACCGGCAGCGCGGAGGGTCCGATTGCGGTCGCCTGACGGTCACCTCACGGAGTGCGTGTGATGCGTTCGATGAGTCTCGAAGCACGCGTCGGGGCGATCGTCCTCGCCGCGGTCGCGCTCCTGCTGTTCGCGACATTTAAGCTGAAGGATTGGGGCTTTCAGCGGGTCGAGGGCTATCGGCTCACCGCGGTCTTCGATTCGGTGGCGGGCCTGGACAAGAATGCGCCGGTGTCGATGGCCGGGGTCCCGATCGGCAAGGTGGAGGCGATGGGGCTGGAGAAGTCCCAGGCCCGCGTGGTGATGCGCATCCAGCCGCGGGTGGTCATCCCGGAGGGGAGTCACGCGCTCGTCAAAGCCTCCGGCCTGCTGGGCGACAAATACGTCGAGATTCTTCCGGGCCCGGGCCCGGGCGCGCTCAAAGACGGCGACCGCATTCCGCAACAGGAGGGGGCGGCGGATCTCGACACGCTGATCACCCGCTTCGGCGCCATCGCCGACGACGTGAAGGCGGTGACCGCGTCGTTGCGCGCGGCGCTGGGGAGTGCCGAAGGCGAGCGGTCGATCAAGGAGATCGTCGACCATTTCCGCGGCTTGGCCGAGAACCTCGACTTGATGGTCGCGGAGAATCGCGAGGCGATCAAGGGCACCGTCGACAATGCCGAAGCGTTGACCGCAGCCCTCAGAGAGGAAGGCCCCAAGCTCGTCGCCACGCTCAATCGCCTGGCCGACCGCCTGGAGCGGGGGGACGGCACGCTCGGCAAGCTGCTGACCGACGATGCCGTGTACGAGAAGCTCGATTCGGCGCTGGCCAACATCAACCAGGTCACCAAGAATCTGGAGCAGGGCAAGGGCACGCTCGGCAAGTTGATCAATGACGACGAAGCGTACCAGCGGCTCAACACCGCGCTCAGCGGGTTGAGCGGCACGCTCAGTAAAATCGACGCCATCAGGCTCACGGTCGGTGCCCGCAACGAGTATCAGTTCGAGACGGGAGAGAACAAAGGGTATTTCAGTTTGGCCGTCACCCCACGTGAGAATAAAAGCTATCTGTTGGAGGTGGTGGACGATCCGCGCGGCAAGATCACCAAGACCACCACCGAACTGGTCGTCGACGGCGTGCCCAGCACCATCGAGGAACTCAAGATCCAGCGCAAGATCAAATTCTCGGTGCAGTTTTTCCGTCGATTCGCCGATCTGGGTTTGCGCGGCGGGTTGGTGGAGAACAGCTTCGGGGTCGGCGCCGATTACTTCCTGGATACGCCCGGCTTGCAATTCAGTGTCGATTTCTGGGATTTCAGCAGCGATGATCCGCTCAATGAGCATGTCCATGCCAAGGCCACGGCGCGCTACCGATTCCTCAAATACCTTTACGTCCAAGGCGGCTACGACAATCCCTTCAATCGCGAACTCGACACGGCCTTTGTCGGCGGCGGTTTGACGTTTGACGATGAGGATTTGAAGTATCTCATCGGCAGCGGCATGATCCGCCGGTAGAGCGCGCCCGTCCATGAGCGGCCATCTCGGGAGGCAGCATTCGTCCGTCACGCTAGAGCTGCGTTGTCAGTCGGCCTTGCGTGCTCACGTACGACTCAGTACGCTCCGCGCGCAACGCAATGCGAATGGCGATTTCCCAACCGGAGCGCCTTGCATCTGACCACTCCTGAACGGGCTTCTGGTGGGCCCTCGGGCATATGAGGCACCGTGAACAGAGATCAAGGAGGGAACGGGCTGCATGCGTGAGCGGCGGTGGGAATCCCGGGATTCGCTGGCGTTCGAGGAGGTGCTCGACCTGCTGGCATCGCTCACGCGTGCGGGCCTTGCGGTCCGCCCGCCGCGTCAAGAGAGCGCGTGCTATTTCGAGGAATTTGGGATCGAAGAGGTCGACGATCTCGATCGACTCGATGCCTGGCCGGTGGAGGAACTGACGCTCGTTCAAGTCGCGGAACAATGGACCGGAGACTTCTTTGTCCTTGCCGCGGCGCATCATGAGGCGTACCGCGCGCGACCGGCGATGGAGGCGTACCTGTCGCTCAGCCACCCATGGCTCATCCCCCAGAACCTCGGGCCGGTCCTTCATCATGATGAGGGCATGTTCTGGATCGGCTTTCGTAATACCCATGCCTTTCTTCGGGGCCGGGTCATCCCCAAAGACATCATTCCCCCGGGGGAAGTGCGCGGGGACGCTCAGCGTGACCGCTGGGTGCGCGAACGCGCCGACGCCTGGTCCGCCGTGCTGGATGTGCTCGATCTGCCGCTCTTCGTCGACTGGTCGAACGGCCGGCCCGAGGTGGGGTCGGCCGATCCGGGCTGCCGCATCTCGGGCTCATGGCCCGACGCGTTCGGTCCGTGCCAATTCGAGTATGTGGTGGCCGACCGCTATGAGCTGCTGGTCCCCGCCGCGCGGTTCATCGAACGGCTCGGCATGCATCCCGCCACGTTGCGGACCTTCGTGTCGGGATGGCCCCCGGCGGTGTTCGATGAAATCCATCGCTTGCAACCGGATGCGCGACGGCTCTATCGCGGCTATCTCCACGCGTGCCTTCTGGACCTGCCGGAAATCGTCGAGGCCATGGCTCCGCGGGGCAAGATTCTCTCGACCCTCTGCGAATTTCGGGTGACGGACTGGGACGCGGCGGCTCAGGACGCGTACGCGGTCGTGGGAGTGATCGGAGGGCCCGCAGGGTATACCGTTGAAGTCCGTCTCAGCCGGGCGCCGCGGCCCGAGGAGGAGATGGATGAATGGGTGAGCCAACTCGCCAGGCGGCCGATGGTCTACGCCCCCCTGTCCCTCTGGTGAGCCTGTCC
>JBDSOK010000026.1:0-8411 GCA_039914845.1 Nitrospiria bacterium
CATCCACGGCGCCTACGTCTCGGAGGCGGAGATCGCCGCGACCGTTGATTTCATCAAGGCCCAGGCCCAGCCGACCTATGAGTGGGCATTGGAAGAGGCGGATGCGTCCGGGATGCGGGGCGGGGAAGATCCCGAGCGCGACGATCTCTACGGCAAGGCGATCGACCTGGTGGCGACGACCGGGCAGGCCTCGGCGTCGTTCATTCAGCGCCGGTTGCGGGTCGGCTATCCCCGGGCGGCGCGGATGATGGAAATGATGGAAGAGGACCAGATCGTCGGACCGGCATCGGGCGGAAAGCCCCGCGAGGTCCTCGTGCGGCGGACCGTGCCGGGCGGTGAGGAGGCATGATGCGACGAAGGCTCGCGCCGTTCGTCCTGCTGGGCGCCGTCATCTGCGCCGCGATGGGCGCGCTGGGTCCTGTGGGCACCACGGCCGCCGCCCCCCCCGCGGTGTCCACCCCGGCGGACGTCATCGCCGGCGTGCGCGACGCCTATCAGGCGCTCTCGGATCTCTCGGCCGACTTCACGCAATCCACCAGCGTGCCGGGGTTTTCCACCGCGTTGCAATCGAAGGGCAAGGTCTTTCTGGCCAAGGGCAAGATGCGGTGGGACTATACCGAGCCCAGCGATCAACAGATCTACGTCACCGATCGCCGGATCCAATATTACATCCCGGCGCACAAGCAGGTGATCGTCAGCACGCTCACGCCCGAGGCCGACGATCAAATTCCGCTGCACCTGCTGATGACGTTGGCCCGGGTGGACGAGTATTTCACCGCGGGATGGGAAGACCCGCGATCGCCCCAGCGCGACGGAGCCTTTCGCCTGCGACTGGAGCCCAAGAGCCCGGCCGCGGATTTGGAGTATGTGACGGTGGGCGTGGATACCCGGAGTCGGATCGTCACTGCCGTGGCGCTCCACCCCAAGAACGGCAATGTCTCATCCTTCGTCTTTTCGCGTGTGGCGGTGAACCCGCGGCTGGATCCCTCCCGCTTCGAGTTTTCCGTTCCGTCCGGCATCGAGGTGGTGGAAACTCCCTCTCTTCGGTAAGCCTGGGTCCCTTCGATGATCGATGTTCAACATCTCCGGCGCGTCTTTGAAACCAAAAAAGGCCGGGTGATCGCGGTGAAGGACGTGTCCTTCACGGTGGAGCGCGGCGAGATTTTCGGGTTTTTGGGTCCCAACGGCGCGGGAAAGACCACGACCATCGGGATGCTCTGCACCCTGCTGCGTCCCACCTCGGGCACCGCCATCCTCAATGGGTACGACATCGTGCGCTCGCCCCATTTCGTGCGGAAATCGATCGGGCTGGTGTTCCAGGACCCCAGCCTGGACGAGCGGTTGACGGCGCGCGAGAATCTGGAGTTTCACGCCCGGCTGTACAACGTGCCGAGGGCCATCGCCCGCGAACGGATCGACCGCATGCTCGAGATGGTCGAGCTGGTGTCGCGCCAAGACGATCTGGTGCGGCATTTCTCGGGCGGCATGAAACGCCGCCTGGAAATTGCGCGCGGCCTGATCCACCACCCCCGGGTGCTCTTTCTGGATGAACCGACCCTGGGGCTGGATCCGCAGACCCGTTGCTGCATCTGGGACTACATCCACGAGTTGCAGGACCAGGAGGGCATCACGATCTTCCTCACCACGCATTATATGGAGGAGGCGGAGCACTGCCGCCATATCGCGATCATGGACTACGGGACGCTGATCGCCCTCGATACCCCTGAGGGACTCAAAAAGACGGTCGGGGAGGATCGCATTGGGATGACGACGATGCAACTCGATCAGGCGATGAGCTACCTCCGCGGGCGCGGGCTCTCTCCCTCGCAGGTCCGGGAGCGCGAGCTGGTGTTCGAGGTGCAAAACGGCGAGGCCTTTCTCCCCGCATTCGTGCGCCAGGCGCCCTTCGACATTCTCACGATCAATCTGACCCGTCCCACGTTGGAGGATGTCTTCCTGCGTAAAACCGGGCGGACGCTGCGTGGGGAGGGCGATCCGCGATCCGTGACCTCGCGGGTCTCGACCGAGAAAGGATCCTGACTCGCGTGGCGAACCCCGGTCAATCACCGGCGTCCCCTCCGCCGCACCCCCTGCCGATCGATATGATGGCGAGCCGGTGGCGCGACGATCTGACCGGCCTCTATACCATTTGGCTGCGCGAGGTCCGCAAGTTCTGGCGCGACCGGCCCCGCATCATCGGCGCGACGGTGCAGCCCGCGCTCTTCCTCCTGCTGCTGGGGACGGGCATCGGTCAGGGTATTCCCCACGCGTTCGGGGTCGAGCCCTCGGGGCGGGAATTCGCTCCGGGGGTGCCGGATTATCTCACCTACATTTATCCCGGCATCATCGCCATGACGCTCCTCTTCACCTCCGTGTTCTCCGCCATTTCGATCATCTGGGATCGCGAAATCGGATTTCTCAAAGAGGTCATGGTCGCCCCCATTTCGCGCTGGGCCGTCGCGGTCGGCAAGACGCTGGGCGGCAGCACGGTCGCGATGCTGCAAGGCTGTTTGATGTTGCTCTTCGCGCCTTTCCTGCATATTTCCTTGTCCTGGCCGACGATCCTCATCCTGCTGCCGCTCTTGCTCTACATCTCGTTTTCGCTCACCGCGATGGGCATCGCCGCCGCCGCGCGCATGCGCTCGATGCAGGGGTTCACCGTCATCATGAATTTCCTGACCCTGCCGATGTTTTTTCTTTCGGGCGCGATGTTTCCGATCGAGGGCTTGCCCCGCTGGATGGCGATATTGGTGACGCTGAACCCGTTGACGTACGGGGTGGACGCGCTGCGCTCGGTGGTGATCGGGTTTCATCAATTCGGCGTGGTTCAGGATCTGCTGGTGATGGGGGCGTTCGGACTCGCGATGCTGGCGCTGGCGGTGGTGGGATTCGAATCGCATGAATAAGGGATGGGCACGGTTCGGCCGTTCGGCCCATGCGGCCGACGAGGGGAGGGGCGCCTTCGGTTTTCGCACGACGGTGGCGGCGGCGCTCGTCATCGTCGGGTTGCTGCCCCTGTCGCTGGCCTGGGGCGTGTGGTGGTTCGCGGTCCCGGCGGTGGCGCCGCATCAGCGCGGGCTCTCCGCCGCGGTCGCCTACGCCGGGTTGGCCGGCCTGGTGCTCGCAATGGCGGCGGCGGTGTCACGGCGGTTGGTGCGTCCCCTCCGCGCGTTGGGCGAGGGCGCGCGCCGAATCGGCGAGGGCGACCTGGACTATCGGGTCGACCTGCCGGGACGGAGCGACTATGCCCGCGTCGCGGCGGCGTTCAATACCATGGCGGGCCGACTCGCCGAATCCCATCGCACGCTCGAGCAGACCGTGGCCGACCGCACGATGGCGCTGACCGCCGTGCACACCGTCTCGCTCACGGCCAATCGCTCGCTCGATCCCGACGAGATTCTGGCCAGTGTGTTGGATCGCCTGCCGGTGGTCCTCAATCTCGAGGCGGGGTTCATCCGGTTGGCGTCGGAACAGGGGCTGCCGCTCCGCGCGCATCGCGGCGTCCCGTCGCGATTTGTTGAGACCGCCGCGGTCTGCCGGTGGGGCGAGGGGTTGTCGGGCCGCGCGGCCGAGACGTGCGGCCCGGTGGTGAGCGAGGGCCCCGACGAGAGCAGCGAGGGCGTGCTCTTCCAGGAAGGCTTTCGCGCGGCGTTGTGCGTGCCGATTACCGCCAAAGGGCACGTGTTGGGCACGCTGGCGGTGGCCAGCCGCTATCCCCGGACGTTCACGTCCCAGGATCTTCAATTGTTGACGTCGATCGGCAGCCAGCTCGGCACCGCGTTGGAAAACGCCGGATTGTATGAACGGGCCTGCGCCATGGCCGACGAGTTTCAGCACCTTGATCGGCTCAAGACCGAGTTTCTGTCCAACGTCAGCCACGAACTGCGCATCCCCCTCACGTCCGTCATCGGGTTTGCCGATCTCTTGCTGGAGCGGATTCCAGGCGATCTCAACCCGGAGCAAGACCGGTATCTCCGCACCATGCTGGAGAGCGGCCGCTACCTGCTCGACATGATCAACAATCTCCTCGACCTCTCCAAAATCAAGGCCGGAAAGGCGGAGTGGCGGCCCATCGCGTTCGAGTTGCGCCCGATCATCGAAACCGTCGAGCGCACGATCCGGCCGATCGTCGTCAAAAAGCACCTCCATCTGGTGGTCGATGTCGAGGAGGGGCCGGTCGTGGTGTTCGCGGACCAAGGCCGAGTCAAACAGATCCTGCTCAATCTGGTGTCCAATGCGGTGAAATTCACTCCCGCCGGCGGCACGGTGCGCGTGCAGGCGCGACCGGTCGATGGCCGCGACGGGGCGGCGGTGGAACTCAAGGTGGAGGACACCGGCATCGGGATTGCCGCCGACGATCTGGAGCGCATCTTCAACGAATTCCATCAGGTGGACGGCTCCCCCACGCGCGATTACCACGGGACCGGGTTGGGGCTGAGCATCACCAAACGCTTGATCGAACTCCAAGGCGGGCGCATCGCGGTGGACAGCCGATTGGGAGAGGGCAGCCGATTTACGGTCTGGCTGCCGGGAGGGGAGGCGCCGCCGGCCGACCCGCCGCCACCCCCGTCCGGCATCATGCAATCGGTGATGGAATCGTTGATTTCCGCGGCGGCCGCGCGGACGCTCGATTTGCGGAAGTCGCCGCGGATCGCGGTGATCGTCGCCGATGCCCGTCTCCGGGAGACGATCTGCCGGAGCCTGGAGACGGAGGGCTATGACGTCCACGCGCTGGAGGCCGATGACCACTGGGGCTCCCGCATCCGAGGGTTGCGGCCCTTTGCGGCGATCGTCGAGTGCAGCTCGGGGTTTGAGAGCTGGATGACGGTGCGCGAATTGCGGGCGATTCCCGATGTGCACCCGATCCTCTTGGCGCCCGATGCCGACGGTCTGCGGGCGGCCTCGCTGCCGGCGGTCGGCTATGTGGTCACGCCCATCGCCCCCGATGCCCTGCGGGCGGCGCTGCGGCGGTATGGACTCCTACGGGCGGTGCGCCGGAGGCCCGCCACGTTGCTCGCGGTCGCGCCGCCCGACACCGTCTCCGCGCTGCGGGCGGCGCTCCAGGCCGACGGCGTGGGCGTGGTGGGGACCGAGCCCGCCGCGGCGGCAGAGCGGGCCGGCGAGCTTCAGCCGGACGTGATCCTGGTGGACATGGCCGAGGGCTCGCCGTTCGAGTTGGCGCAGCGATTGGGCCAGCATCCCTCCGCCCGGACGATTCCGATTATGGCGCTGATGCCGGATGCGCCGGGCGCCGACGACTGCGCGCGTTGGGCGTCGCGGGCGCGTGCAGCGGCGGCGGGCGGGGAACTCCTCCATGACGAGGTGATCGCCGCGTGCCGGAAGCTCGAGCGGCTCTTACCCGAGCGCGCGGGCCTGATCGATCCCGCCACCCGCCTCTATACCGAACGATACTTCCGACATTGCGTCGCCGACGAGGTAGAGCGGGCCTGGCGGCTGCACCGGCCGTTCTCGTTGCTGGCGTTGGAGGCCGACGGCCTTCCCGCCGCGGCGGGCCCTAAGACCGAGCGCCTCCTGCGCGAGCTGGCGGACCTCCTGCGTCGGCACACGCGGGTCATCAATCCCATCTGCCGCCAGGGGGCATCCACCTTCGTGGTCATTCTCTCGGAGACCTCGAAGGTGGGCGCGCGGTTCATCGGCGAAAAACTCCGCGCGCTCGTCGCGGAGACGCCGTTTCCCGGGCGCGAGTTCGAGGCCGGCCCCGAGGCTGCCGACCGGGGGGGGGCCGGGCGTTTGACGTTGAGCGGGGGCGTGGCGTCGTTCTTCGCGGACGCGGAGACGGCCGAGGGCCTGACCGCGTCGGCTCTGCGCGCGCTGGCGCGGGCTCGCGAGTCGGGCGGCAATCGCATCGAAGGCGCCGAGCGCGAAGATCGCGATCCCCGTCGCGAGGCCGACGCCCTCGCGACGGACTAGAAGAGGAGGTCGCACATGGCCGAACAGAACTCGTTCGATATTGTCTCCGAAGTCAACATGCAGGAGGTAAAGAACGCGCTGGACCAAGTCGCCAAGGAACTCCAGCAGCGTTTCGATTTTAAAGGCAGCAAGAGCCAGGTTACGCTGGAGGAGGAGGGCAAGGTCCTGGTGCTCATCTCCGATGACGACGCCAAGCTCAAGAGCGTGATCGACATTCTCCAGACCAAATTCGTCAAACGGGGTATTTCGCTCAAGGCGCTGGATTACGGCAAGGTCGAGCATGCGCTGGCGGGCACCGTGCGCCAACGCGTGACGATCACCCAGGGCGTCGCCTCGGACAAGGCCAAAGAAATCGGCAAAGCCATCCGGGATGGAAAGTTCAAGGTCCAAACCCAGATCCAGGGCCAGCAGCTTCGCGTGACCAGCAAGAGCCGGGACGATCTGCAGATGGTCATCGCCTTCCTGAAAGAACAGGATTTCGGGATCGCCCTGCAATTCAGCAATTATCGGTAGCTTGACTCTCGCTCGTGCTTTGTCTAGCATGCTCCGGCCAAAGGAAACGGGAGCCACAATGATAGACGCCCAGTCGAGCACGTTGACCCCGGCCGCGGCACCGGAGACCATGCAGTACCTGATCGTGGCCTGCAATATCACCCGGGTCGTGACCGTCAACGACCGGGCGGTAGGACGCACCGATGAGCCGTTGGCCTTGCCCGCCGGCGAGTATGTGGTGAGCCTCTTGGCTCCTCCCCACGATTTCCGCCCCAAGTCCCGGCGGGTGAGTCTGCGCGAGACCTCGGCCGAGAAGCCGCTCATCGTGCGGTTTGAGACCCGATAAACTCCCGATTGACTTGGCCGGAAATCCTTTGCTAAGATCGAACACTCAACGACCTATTCCTCGGCGAGAAGCTGATGCCCAAGGATTCGAAGTCCAAAGTTGACACGAAGAAGGCGACCGGAGCCCTGTCGGAAAAGGACAGGGAGCTGGCCGAGATCCGACAGGAATTGGAGCAGCAACGCAAAGCCTTATTGACCGACGCGGGCGTGCTCATCGGCCAGGGATTGATGTTCGGCCATGAGAATCTCCCCGATCTGGGCGATCAGGCCACCGCCGTTGCCGACCAGAATTTCCTGCTCCGTCTCAAAGAGCGCGAGCAAAAGCTGCTCAAGAAGATCGACGAGGCGCTCGATCGCATGACGCTCGGCACGTTCGGGGTCTGCGAATCGTGCGGGGGCGATATCTCGAGCAAGCGCTTGAAGGCCCGCCCGGTGACGACGCTGTGTATTGAGTGTAAGACGAAGCAGGAAGAGGATGAACGCGTCCGCCAATAGGGGCACGGACCGCCGATAAGGGCGCATCTGCTGCGTTGTCGTGGGGGGCCGGCGTCCTCACGTACGGTACAGTACGCTCCGGTCGCCGGCCCCCCGCTCCGCCTTGCATCTGAGCCCTTCTTGGCGGTCAGCTTCCCGCCGAACACCAAACCAAAGCAATACCAAAGGGCAAACAGTATGTGGAAGAAGAACCTGGGCGGGTGTCTCCTGGTTCTGGTGGCCATCGTCGGGTTTTATGTGGCGATTACGCTGAGCTTTACATTTTTTTTGTTGCCGGTCGCGTTTGTCGTGTTTTTTTGTTGCCTCATTCTGATCTCCCTCGCCGTCGGCATGACCGATCCGCGCTGATCGCGGGCCAATCCGATGTCCGACCACGAGCCTGAACTGCTCGCGCTGATCCACCGCGAAATCGCCCGGTCCGGTCCCCTGACGTTCGCTCGTTTCATGGACCTGGCGCTCTATGCCCCGGGCCTGGGGTATTACATGCGCGATGCGGGGCGCATCGGGGCGCAGGGGGATTATTACACCAGCGGCAATCTCCATCCCCTGTTCGGGGAGACGGTCGCGCGGCAGTTGGACGAGATGGCCGCGCTGGCGGGGCCCGGCTTCACCGTGATCGAGCAGGGGGCGGGGCGGGGCGCGCTGGCGTATGACGTGCTGCGCGCCACGTCATCCGAAGGGAGCGACGGCCCCTGGCCGTACCTGATCGTGGAGCGAAGCCCGGCGATGGTCGAGCGCCAGCGGCAAGTGCTGGCGCCTTGGGCCGCGTCGGGTCGGGTTTCGTGGATCGAGGCTTTTCCGAATCAGCCGGTGAACGGTTGCATCGTCTCCAACGAATTGGTCGACGCGTTCCCGGTCCACCGGGTCGTCCAACGTGACGGCGCGCTCCAGGAGGTCTATGTCGCCGCCGCGGAGGCCGGGGTCGCCGAGATTCTCGGGCCGCCCTCCACGTCCGAGTTGGCGGCGTATCTTGATCGGCTGGGAGTGACCTTGGCCGAAGGGCAGTACGCCGAGATCAATCTCGCGGCGATCGAGTGGATGCGCGCCGTCGGCCGCGCGATCGACCGGGGTTTTGCGATCACCATCGACTACGGCCATCCCGCCGAAGAATTGTACGGCCCGCACCGTCCCCGCGGCACGCTCTTCGC
>JBDSOK010000053.1:0-4153 GCA_039914845.1 Nitrospiria bacterium
GCACCGTCCGCGCGATCCGGCGCTTCCAGAGCCGATCGATGCCGAACGTCGCCGCGTGGACCATGACGTCGTAGGTGGAACCGGTCCCGCGGAAGAAGCGCTCAACCAGATCGAGGCGGGGATCCGACGGGGGGAACGCGATCACACTGAGCCCGGATTATTCGTGAAGGTTCGTCGCGAGACCGCGCAGACGCCCGCGAAACGGGCGCTCGGAGCCGCGAAGGAGGGAGACGTACTCTCTGCAGTACGTTGACCGACTGAGTGGCGAGACCGCCCGTTGCAGCGGCGTATCCGCGGTTGCAGCAGAACGTTCACGAATAATCCGGGCTAGAACACGAAGCCGAGTTTGAGACCGATGATGTCTTGATCGGAGCGTGGCTGGTAACACCCGAACGGCGAGACATTGCACGACACGACCTGACTCTCCCCCAGACGGGTGGCCCGCCAGAAAATCCCGACGTCGACCGCTCGAAACTGGAGCCCGGCTTCCAATGTCCAACCCGTTTGCTTGCCGTTCTTGATCTCGAGTGTCTCGTTGTAGATCGTGTTCGTCAGATCGACGTCTTCACGAGCCCAGAGGAGGGGCTCGATCGAGGCAACGCCGTAGAACCCTGTTCCGGCGATCGTCCGGACACCGCGAAGCCCCAACCGTCCATAGATTATGCGGTACCGTTCAGGGTAGCCGTCGACCGAACTATTCGATTGGATCGACCGCAACCACGAGCGCAAACCCAATCCGACGAAGGGCTCAAGCGACGAGTCGGGTGTGCCGACCCGCCACCCGATACTGCCCTCATAGCGGCTGCCCAGATAGAACGTGTGGGTGCGGACGTCAACCGTCGGCGCAGCCAGAAACGCCGTGTCGTAGGCCATCCAGCCGGTGAAGAACTCCATCTCACCGCGAAGGCGAAGGGCCGGCTGTCTGACCGCAGGCGCCCCGCTGACCCAGGCACCCACGGTGATCATCGGCCCGGTTTCCTTCGGGGTCGCGAGTCCCGCCGCCTCAACCCAGCGATACGCCGCCAGGGAGGTCTCCACCTGGTACTCGATCGCCTGTCCTGAACCCGCGACGCTCAGCATCCCGATCAGAGCCATGGCCGCCACCGAGAATCGTCTCATCGCACCCGCCCTCCCAAGACCGTCACCATGGGCGCCACTATATCCAATCCGGCACTCAAGTCAAGAATTAATCCCGATAATGGATCATCATCGGATCACGATCGCGACTGGACCGTGGATCGCAATTGGATTATGGTAGCGTGCCGGGTGCCTATGGAGACGTGCGATGCGTCAGTTCATGCCCTATCTCTTGATCGGGCTGGGAGGGTTTGCGGGAGCCAATGCGCGGTATCTGGTGAGCGGGTGGATCGGGGCGGCGCTCAACACGAGGTTTCCGCTGGGCACCTTGGTCGTCAACGTCTCGGGCTGCTTTCTCTTGGGAGTTCTCGGCGTCGTTCTCGCCCAGCGATGGCCCGACCATCCCCAGCCGCTGCAATGGCTCTTGGCCACCGGCTTTCTCGGGGCCTACACCACGTTCTCCGCGTTTGAATGGGACAACCATGCGCTGCTCTTGGACGGCCGATGGCTCCTCATGGCGCTCAACGTCGCCCTGAGCGTGCTCATCGGTCTGCTCGCGGTTCGCGTGGGCATTGTCGTCGCGAAGAGCGTGCTGTAGGTCATCCGCAACGAGGCGCTCTTGGAGTGCGCCTCGTTGCGTTAATGGGCGCGCGGGGGGACCGCCGGCACAATCGACTGCGGCCCGGCGGTCTTGATCGCCGACATCGCCGAGGCGATCAACGACGCCATATCGCCCAGATTGGCGGGCAAAATCAGCGTGTTGGTTTCCTTCGCCAGGTTGCCGAACTGGGCGACCCACTGCTCGGCCACCCGGAGGTTGACCGCTTCCATGCCGCCCGGCCCCGCGATGGCGTCCGCCACCTGACGCACCGCGTGAGCGGTGGCGTTGGCCACCTCGCGGATCGCCTCGGCTTGGCCCTGCGCCACGTTGATCTGTTGTTGCTTGGACGCCTCGGACTGCTTGATCACTTCCTGCTTATCGCCCTCCGCCCGGTTGATCTTCGCGTCGCGCTCGCCTTCCGAGGCCAGGATCACGGCGCGCTTCTCCCGTTCGGCGCGCATTTGTTTTTCCATCGCACCCAGCACGTCTTTGGGCGGATTGATGTTCTTGATCTCGTAGCGGAGCACCTTCACGCCCCACGACTCGGTAGCCTTGTCCAACTCGCTGACGACCAGCAGGTTGATGGTGCTGCGTTCTTCGAAGGTGCGATCCAGGGTGATCTTGCCGATCTCGCTGCGCAGCGTCGTCTGGGCCAACTGGGTGATCGCAAAGAGATAGCTGCCGATGCCGTACGACGCCCGCTGCGCATCGACGACCCGCAGGAAGAGGACGCCGTCGACACCGACCTGCACGTTGTCCTTGGTGATACAAATCTGCTCCGGGATATCGATCGCCTGCTCCTTCAGCGTGTGGCGGTAGCGGATATTGTCGACGAACGGAATAATGATATTCAGCCCGGCGCTGAGCGTGGCGCGGTACCTCCCCAAGCGCTCGACGATGAACACAGTCTGCTGGGGCACGATCCGAATCGCCAAGGCATACAGCACGAGCGCCAACGCGATCAAGACAATCCAGGCGGGACTGATCGGCAGAGTCATCGTATCCATGATCGGGTTCTCCTTCGTCATCTGGCCCTTCCCCCTTGCGGGGGAGGGTGGGTGAACCTCGCCTTATCGCACGAACAAGCGCGTGCCGTCTTGCCGCACAATCCGTACGCGCGTGCCCGGGACAAGCGTGTCGCCCGCATCGGATTCGGCGTCCCAGGTCGAGCCCTGGTATTCCACGCGACCCCGCCCCTTGGGCGCAATGGCGTCCACCACCACGGCGGAATCGCCGGCGGCGCTGCCGCTTATGGCATCGGGCGCCTTCGCGTCCAGCCAGCGGACCAACGGTTTACGAAGAATGGCCAGCGGGAGGACCGAGGCCACGACGAACGCCGCGAGCTGACCGTCGATTCCATGCACCACGCCAAGCCACAGCAGGCCGGCCGCGACCAACGCCCCCAGTCCGAAGAACCCGATCCAGAACCCGCCGGTCACCACTTCAATGCCCAGCAGCAGCAATCCCAGACTCAGCCACAACACCTCGGGCGTCATCGCCATCGATTCCCCTCGCGCGAAAACGCACCCAGTATACACAGGGCGATGAGCGGATGCGAACCCTCGCCGGGATCAAGCACCGACCCGGCGCCGGATCGTGAGCGGGGTGGCCGGTGCCTTAGCGGATGCCGTTAAGCGGGATCTGACGGGCGGTCTCGGTCATGAGCCCCGGCTGGCACTGGCGACAAAAATTCGTGGCCCGCTCCCAGGTCCCGATCGTGGCGATCCGTTGGCCGCAGCGGGGACAGGCCTTCTCGCCCTTGCCGTGGACCAGCAGGAAGTCGCGGATCTTGAGATGAATCTGCGCGCCCATGCGCTCGGCGACGGTCGCCTTGGCGCGGGTGAGGACGGTGGAGATCGCGTCATAGACCCGCCGCAACTCGTCCGTCGACAGGTCCTTCTTTTTTCGAAACGGATAGATCCCCGCCTCGAAGAGGATCTCGTCGGCATACGCATTGCCGATGCCGGCGATGACTTTGGCATTGGTGAGCAGCCCTTTGATCTCGCCGTACCGGCCTTTGAGATGCTCCAGGAAGCGCTCGAACGTGAAGGCGGGATCAAGCGGATCGGGGCCTTGATCCAGGTAGCCGGGAATGGACGCGAAATGCCGGTCGGGAATCAGGTAGAGGCGCCCCATGTGCTTCTCATCGGCGTAGCGCAGCGCCGTCCCGTCCGAGAGGACACACTCCAGGACCATGTCGCGCGGGAACGGCTGATCGGGCGCGACATGGTAGAACCGCCCCACCAGCATCGCGTGGACGACCAGCGTCGCCTCGCGCAACAAAAAGAGCATGTGCTTGCCGCGGCGGTCGATGGCCTGGAACGTCTCGCCGCGCAGCGCTTCCTCGGCGGGCTTGGGATGGGTGGAGCGCAGCATCCAGCCCAGCGGCAGCGAGACCCGCTCGATCGTGGCGCCCACGATCCGGGGCCGCAGGTACGACACGATGGCGTCGAGATCGGGAATTTCCGGCATGAT
>JBDSOK010000055.1:0-4940 GCA_039914845.1 Nitrospiria bacterium
GCAATGCAGCGAATCGGCCTCGGTGTCCACGCCCACCACCTTCGCGCGCAGAAAGACCGACGCGACGTGGGCCACGTCCTCGGGAGTGTTCACATACAGATAGGGAAGCTCGTCGCTCATCGCTCACCGCTCACAGAAAAATCGATTATACCTGAACCGCACGCGCTTCGATACGCAGCCTCCACGCTGCGTTCTTTCCTGTGAGTGCCCATGAGTCGGTGGCTCACCCCCGCAGCATGAAATTTCCCTCCCCCCTTGCGCGCGAAGCATCTATCTTGCGTCACGCGAGAGGGGAGGGTCAGGGTGGGGGGCGCCTGCGAAGAGGGTGCTCGCCTCGACCGGAGGTATGCCCTCTCCGAGTTTGCGGGGACCCCCCATCCCCTCCTTCCCCCGCAAGGGGGGAAGGGGAATTTCTGAGCAGCACCGCGGAGCACAGCGACAACGCCGCTCCGGACGAATGGTGCTTCCCGAGATGGCCCCTCATGGGCCGGCGGAGAGTGGACCCCTTGCACTGGGAGCCGTGTTGGTCTTATAGTCTGCCCTTATGTCCGCGCTCGATCCGCTGCTCAACGAACCCAAGATCGCCTATTTCTCGATGGAGATCGGCCTCCGGACCGATGTCCCGACCTACAGCGGCGGACTCGGCGTGCTGGCGGGCGACACCATCAAAGCCTGTGCCGATTTGACGCTGCCGGTGGTGGCCGTCACCTTGGTCAGCCGCCAAGGATATTTTCGTCAGGAACTGGACGCCGGCGGGCGTCAGTTCGCGCACCCCTCGCCCTGGGATCCCGAGCAGTTGATGACCCGGCTGCCCCCTCAGGTCCGGGTGACGCTGGACCGTCGATCGGTCGCCGTCGCGGCATGGCTCTATTGGGTCGAGAGCCCTACCGGGGGCCGTGTGCCGGTCCTCTTCCTGGACACCGATCTGCCGGAGAACGCGCCGGAACATCGTGAGCTGACGTCGTTTCTGTATGGCCGCGACGCGGCCTATCGTTTGCGACAGGAAGCCGTGCTCGGCCTCGGCGGCGGCAAAATGCTCCAGGCCCTGGGGGTGACGGTCCGCAAGTATCACATGAACGAGGGACACTCCGCCCTCCTCACCCTGGAACTGCTGGAGCGATTTCGGCGGCCGATTGAGAGCGTGTGGGATGAGGCGCTGGTGTGGGACGTGGAACGCATCAAAGATCTCTGCGTCTTTACCACCCACACGCCGGTCGAGGCGGGCCACGACCGGTTCGACTACGACCTGGTCGAGCGCGTGCTCGGCGCGCCGCTTCCCCTGCCGGTCCTGCAACGCTTCGCGGGTCCCGATCAACTGAATATGACGATGTTGGCGCTCAACCTCAGCCGGTTCGTCAACGGCGTCGCCAAGAAACACGGGGAGGTGTCGCGCCATCTCTTCCCCGGCTACGAAATCTCGGCGATCACCAACGGCGTCCACAGCTTCACCTGGACCGGCCCGGATATGGCCCGACTGTACGACGCGTCGATGCCGGGATGGGCCAACGACCCGGAGCTGCTGGTGCGCGTCGACAATATTCCCGACGACGCGTTGTGGGCGGCCCACCAATCGGCCAAGGCCCGACTGATCGCCCTGGTCAAGCGCGTCACCGGCGCCGACATGGCGCTCGACACGCTCACCCTCGGATTCGCGCGCCGGATGACGCCCTATAAGCGCGCCGATCTCGTGTTTTCGGATCTCAAGCGCCTGGCCGACATCGGAGACGGCCGTCTGCAGATCGTCCTGGCCGGCAAGGCGCATCCCCAGGATCTGCCGGGCCAACGCATCATCGAACGCCTCTTCGAAGCCATCGAGGCGCTGCGCGGGCACGTGACCGTCGCCTATCTCCCCGACTACAACATGGACATGGCGCTGACCGTCATCGCCGGGTCCGACGTCTGGCTCAACACGCCGCGGCGCCCGCACGAGGCATCGGGCACCAGCGGGATGAAGGCCACCCACAACGGCGTGCCCAATTTCAGCGTGCTGGACGGGTGGTGGATCGAAGGGCACGTCGAAGGCGTCACCGGGTGGTCGATCGGCCCGCCGCCGCGGGAATCCACGTTGGATGCGGTGGATGACGAGCGCGACGCGGACGATCTGTATGAGAAGCTGGGACAGGTCATCCTCCCGCTCTATGAGAGGGACCGCCGGGGCTGGATCGCGGTGATGAAACACGCGATCGCCAAGAATGCCTCGTTTTTCAATTGTCATCGGATGATGCGACGCTATGTGACCGAAGCCTATCTTCGGTAATCCATTCACCTATCGTCCCCGCCTTGCGGGGAAAGGAGCGCACCATGCAAGACACCACATCGACGTCCCCGTTTGTCTGGCTCAAGGACTTGTGCACCCATTTCGACTGGCTCCATGCCGGCGCCCAGTCGCTCGTCGAGCGGCGCGCCCTCCCCGCATTGGACACGGTACCCGATCATGCCGTCGGCGAGATCATCCGCACCTTTTATCTCATTGAGGATGAGTTGCGATCGCAGCGCCGCGAGCTGGACAGCCTGCGGGGAGAAGCCGCGGCGCGCGACGCGGACCTTCGGGCGGCGCACGCGGAAGCCGAGACCATTCGGCGGGAGACCGAGGACGCTCGACGGGATCTGGAACAGGCCCGGCGCGAATCGGATGATCGCCGACGGAACTGGGAGGAGACGGAATCCAAATGGCTGAACGAGCGGTTGCTGATGGAGCAACGGATCGGCACGCTTGACCAACGGGTCCGCGACGTGACCGACCGGCTGCGGGAGCACGCCCACACGTTGAACGGAGTCGCATCCGACCTGGCTGCCGCGGCTGCTGCCTAATCGGATTGCAATCGCGGTTTCGGTTGTGGTACAAAATCGTGGTTTCGGCAGCCCCCGCCGCGGTCACCGGACGACGCGGTTTCGTGTACGTCACCCCACGGTTGCACCAACAAGGAGGTCGAATGCGACCCTTACGATTGCGGCGCTTGATGCGCAGCGCATCATCGACGCGGCTGAGCAAGGTCGGCAACAAGATTCGACGCTTTGTCCTCTGTCTGGTTCCCAGCGATTACGTGCGCCGGCAGACGGCTTTGCGCCAAGGCGAGTGCGTCGGCTGCGGCCGATGCTGCAAACTGGTGTTTCAGTGTCCCTTTCTCGGCGGCACGGACGAGAATCCCCGCTGCCTGATATACAACAGCGTGCGGCCCAATCAATGCGCGGCGTTTCCGATTGACGAACGCGATCTGGCCGACGTCAATTACTTGTGCAGCTACAGTTTCCCGCAGTCGAGTGCGGAGCCGGAGTCCCGGTTGCTGCCGGTTTTCAATTGACTGACGTTCACCCGCCGGGGCGGCCAAACGCGGCTCCGGCCTGATCACGAAGGATCTTCACGATGAAATACGGCACCCCCGCTGATCTTGAGCACGCGATGCGCGGCACCCTTGGCGTCGACGGCGCGACCGTGACGATCGTCGATCGCCTCGGATTTCTCCACGATCTCCTGGACGATCTGGCCTATGCGGCCGTCTTCAACCCGGACCCCGCGATCAAGGGACGCGCGCGCTGGCTCATCAAGAGCGCCGCCCTCGCGAGCGGCGTGATTCCGGCCTCCATCCAATCGTTGTATGACGCAATGGGCCGCGGGGAGACGGGCGGCTTCACCGTGCCGGCCGTCAATATCCGCGGACTCTCATACGACGTGGCGCGGGCCGCGGTGCGGGCCTCCAAAGCCGCCAAGACCGGCGCGTTCATCTTCGAAATCGCCAAATCAGAAATCGGCTATACCGAGCAGCGGCCCGGCGAATACGCGGCGGTGATGATCGCGGCCGCGATCCGCGAGGGACATAACGGCCCGCTCTTCATCCAAGGGGATCACTTCCAGGTCAATGCCAAGAAATATCTCCAGGACCCGGCCAAGGAAATCGGCGGTCTGAGAGACCTCATCGCCGAAGCCATTGCCGCCGGGTTTTACAACATCGACATCGATTCCTCCACCACCGTCGATCTGTCCAAGCCCTCGATCATGGAACAACAGCGGACCAATTACGAGATCGCGGCCGACCTCACCGCGCACGTGCGCCGGCTTCAGCCGGCCGGCGTGACGATTTCGGTCGGCGGGGAAATCGGCGAGGTCGGCGGCAAGAACAGCACCGAAGAGGAACTGCGCGCCTATATGGACGGCTATCTGACGACGCTCAAGGGATTCGGTCCGAACCTGACCGGCATCAGCAAGATCAGCCTCCAGACCGGCACGTCTCACGGCGGCGTGCCGTTGCCCGACGGCACGGTGGCGGAGGTCGCCCTGGACTTCGACACGCTGGAAAAGCTGTCGAAGGTCTCCCGCGAGGTCTATGGCTTATCCGGCGCGGTCCAGCACGGCGCCTCGACCCTGCCCGCCGAGGTCTTCGATCGTTTCCCGGCGGTGAGAACCGCGGAAATCCATCTCGCGACCGAGTTCCAAAACATGATTCTCGAACACCGTTCGTTCCCTAAACCGCTCAAAGAGCAGATCTACGCCCACCTCGCCGCGACCCACGACGACGAGCGCAAACCGAACGAGAGCGACCAACAGTTCTTTTACAAGACGCGCAAAAAAGCCTTCGGCCCGTTCAAAGAAGCGATCTGGACGTTGAACGGCGTGGCGCGGGAATCCATCGGCTTAGCCCTGCAGCAAAAGTTCGAGTTCCTCTTTAAGAAACTCAACGTGGCGGGAACCGACGAAATCGTTCGACGCTACGTCACCCCGACCCCCGTCCCCCCGTCGCTGGAATCAGAAATCGCCGCCTGCAAATAAGCAGCGCCTGTTCTTTCTGGCCCGGCCCAAGCCTGTTCAGGAGGGGTCAGATGCAAGGCGCTCCGGTTGGGAAATCGCCATTGGCATTCGCTTTGCGAGCGGAGCGTACTGTGTCGTACGTGAGCACGCAAAGCCGACTAACAACGCAGCTCTAGCGTGACGGACGAATGCTGCT
>JBDSOK010000061.1:0-3239 GCA_039914845.1 Nitrospiria bacterium
CGCGCCTCCTCCCGGGGGCTGATTTCACCCGCATCGCAGCCGCGCCGGCGTGGCGGAATCGGCAGACGCAAGGGACTTAAAATCCCTCGGGGGCAACCCCGTCCCGGTTCGACCCCGGGCGCCGGCACCATATAAAATCAATCAGTTAGGCTGATCTCAGTTTTTTCGTCTACCCAGTAGGCGTCCCGGGTTGTGGCGAAACTGTGGCGGTTCTCGCCTGACGGGCCTCGGCAATCGGGATCACGACCCGAGGGGCGGCTTCGGCCGTGCCGTGCAGGAGGGCCAATTTCTTCACCCCTTCCGAAAGATCGCTTTCCGAGACGATCGCGTAGCGCCGATACACGCTCTCGGTCTTGTGGCCGGTCAACTTCATGCCGCCTTGCACGCCGACTTCCAGGCTGTCCGGAAATCTCGAATTGGCCGGCCCTCGCGATGGAACACCCACGGGATCACCTGGGCAGACTCGCGCTCGATGAGCGCCGTCCGTTCCCGCTTCGCCGTCAACAGATCCGCAAGAGGGGGGAGTGCGGCGAACGGGAACATCCGCCCGTCGTCGTTTTTGGTCGTGCCCGGTTCCAGCCGCAGGGTGCCGGCCGGAAAATCCACCTGTCGCCACGTGAGCGGCAACACCTCGCCGATCCGCCAGCCGGTCAGGTAGCAAAACTCGATGAGGGGGCGGAGGTAATCGGGGAGATGGCCGAGCACGGCCCGGAATTCGGGTTCTTCAAAAAATCCCGAACGGGTGTTCCGCACCTCGTGAGGATGGCAAGCTCGTACCGAATTGTCGCCGGCTTCGGAGGCGGGGAGGCCTCCTGCCGGTTTCGGACATAGGCGCGAATCCTGTCGGCGTGATGAACGCACGGTCGGGCTGGTTTGGGAGCCGGACGAGCATGCCTGGCGGTGTGTCATCTGCGGGTTTGGCGAGTATGCAGGAGTGGCAACCCACAGGGTTTTCTCAAGATCACTGATCACGGCCGCTCTCGAAAAACACCCCCTTTGGGGCATAGCCTCTTCGATCGGACTCCCTCAGACTATCGTCTAAATGGGCGCTGCGTCGGTGGTCCCCAAATGAGCGGGAGGAGGGCCTGATGAAATGCCGACGCTGTCAGGCGAGCGAGGGACTGTTGACGCCGCTCGTGGCGGTGTGCTAAGCCGCGCCCGCGCTAACGGCGGAGAGTGGGAGGGGCCTCCGTGGACGGAACGAGGCTTGCCAGAATGGTTGAGACGACCGCCGATCGGGTGTGGACGCCCATCTTCTCATAGATGTGTTTGAGGTGGCCCTTGACGGTGAGATCGCTAATGAAGAGCTGCTCGCCGATCTCCTTGTTGGTATCGCCCCGGCACAGGTACTTGACGACGTCGATTTCGCGGTTGGACAGATCGAATCGCTCTTTCCCCGCGGCCATGTCGATCACGCGGTGGTCGCCGGCTGAGGTTGGCACCACCCAGCGTGTTTGGCAGCGCAGGTCCCACTTCTTCAGTGCCAGCCGGACGGCGTCGACCAATTGGGGGAGATCGTCCTTTGATTTTTCCAGATAGTCAAATGCCCCCTCGTGACGGAGGGACTGAACCGCCGTCTGAAACGACGCATTGGCGGTCAACATAATGACGACGATCTCGGGATCGACGCGATTGGCCTCCTTGAGCACGTCAATGCCGCCCACCTTGGGGAGATGGATGTCCAAGATCAGCACACCGTAGCAGGCCGCGCCGTCGCGGAGCCGATCGAGCGCTTCTTGGCCGTCTCGAGCGAGGTGAAGCGGATTCGGCACGTTCCCTTTGGTGAGCGAACGCTGTATGATCGCGGCGTCGGAGGGGCTGTCTTCGGCCAAGAGAATGGGAACGGACTGTTCATCCATGGGGGATCGTTTCGATTGGCCATTAACAGAATACGCGATTGTACCCCGTCCCGTCAGTCGGGATCAATGACGTGACGTCCCGTCGGGAGACGCAAGCCGGAGCGAGCGATAGCGAATTGGCCGAGCTTCGCCGGCGTGTGTCGCAGTTCGAACGAGGCGATCTCGAACTCCGGCAGGCCGAGGCGCGATTCCGAGGGTTGCTAGAAGCGGCGCCCGACGCGATCATTATTGCGGACTCCAATGGGAGAATCTCGCTGGTCAACGCGCAGACCGAGGTTCTCTTCGGGTATGGCCGGGACGAACTGACTGGGCAACCGATCGAGCTCTTGCTTCCGGAGCGCTTGCGGAGCGGTCACATCGAGCATCGGCGGCGATACCAGGCGGATCCTCGGACCCGGCCCATGGGGGCGGGGCTCGATCTCCTGGCGCGCTGCAAGGATGGGAGCGAGTGTCCCGTCGAGATCAGTCTGAGTCCCCTGAAAATGGACGAGGGGGTGCTGGTCATCAGCATCGTGCGCGATGTGACCGAGCAGCGGCGCGCGACCCACGCGCTCCGCACGCAGAAGACCTTGCTGGAAGAGAAGATACGGGAAATGGACGACTTCACCCACGTCGTCTCGCACGATCTCAAGGAACCGCTCCGCGGCATCGAAGCGTTCGCCGGGTTTCTCCTGGAGGATTACGGATCCCAATTGGATGAGCAGGGCAAGCGCTACCTGACCTTCCTCAAACAGGCCGCCGTCCGGATGAAAGACCTGATCCACGATTTACTGGCGTTGACCGCCCTTTCTCGCAAGGAGGCCACCGTTCAACCGGTTGATTTGAACCACGTGATCGCGCAGGTGCAGCGCGACCTCGAGTTCTCGATCCGTCAGAAGGGCGCTGAGGTGAAGATCTCCTTGCCGTTGCCAACGGTGGCGTGCGATGCGATACGCATCGGCGAAGTCTTCAAGAACCTGATCTCCAACGCCATCAAGTTCAACACCTCGACCCACGCCCTCGTCGACATTGCCTGTCGGGACGAGGGTGAGGCGTTGGTGTTCTCCATCGCGGACAACGGGATCGGCATCGATCCGCGGTATCACGAACGGATTTTCGATCTCTTCGAACGATTGAATCCCCAGGAACAGTTCGAAGGCACTGGCGCGGGCTTGGCCATCTGCAAAAAAGTCATCGAAGCCGGCGGAGGGCGAATCCGGGTCGAATCCCGGCCGGGACAGGGGAGCACGTTCTTTTTCACCATCCCCAAACACGGGAGCGTCGCATGACAATGAACATCGCTCGACCGGTAACGATCTTACTGGTCGAGGACAATCTCCAAGATATCGAGATCACCCGGCGCGCATTTGCCAAGGGTCAAGTGAAAAACGACTTGATCAC
>JBDSOK010000089.1:0-3388 GCA_039914845.1 Nitrospiria bacterium
GGCCGCGCCGAACGACGGGGCTCAGGCCGTCCTGGGTGTGCCGGTGTATCCGAGCTGGACCGTGCATCGGTTGGACGATCGCCTCGACACGTCGGGCAAGGTCCGCCTGTATCAGTATCAGTACGTCTCGAACGACGCCGCCAACGCCATTGTGGAGTTTTATGAGCGACGCACCGGGACCGACGCCTCGTTCGCGGAGGTCAGCTCGACGTATACGATCAATACGCCGGACGGCGCCATGATTCAAATCACCGCGCCCCCCGACGGCGTCCCGCACGAAGACGCGAAGGGCACGACCACGACCTGGACCTCGCTGGTCACGATCATCCGCTTCCAACCGCAATAGCGCTCCGCTCGCTGGCATTTTGGCCCCGCATTTGGTATGAGTACGCGCCATGCGGGGCCTTTGCGCGCGTTTGATCGGAATCCTCTCCATCGTCGGGTCATTGCTGTCCGGGCCGGCTTGGGCGCAGACCATGGCGATCGATCCCGCCTTTCCAGCCGGCTCATCCCCCCCCGGCCACCCGACCTGCAACCGCTGCCACGTCGACGGAGCCACGCCGGTCGCACGGCCGCTGACCGACCCGATGTGCGCCGAATGTCACCTTCCGGCGGCGGCCACCCCGCCACCGGCCCTCACCCGCGTCATGGCAACCGTCCCCGTCAAACCGCCGATCGCGCAGACGCTGATTGCCGTGTCCGGCGGGGAGTTCACGATGGGGAACGACGGCCGCGGCGATGACGGGCCGGGGGATGAGGATGAGCGTCCCGCTCATCGCGTACGGGTCAAGCCGTTTCGGATCGACCGCTACGAGACGACCAACGCGATGTACCACGAGTTTGTCCGCGCGACCGGACGGGGCGCTCCGCACCACTGGACCGGCGGCCGATATCCGGCGGACAAAGCCGATCATCCGGCGGTCTACGTGAGCTGGCACGACGCCGACGCGTTCTGCCGATGGGCCGGCAAACGCCTGCCCACTGAGGCCGAGTGGGAACGGGCGGCGAGGGGAACCGAGGGACGACGGTTTCCGTGGGGGCACGCGTTCTCGACCGCCAGAGCCAATACCCCGCAGTACTGGCTGGTGCGGCACGCGCCGGGCGACACCATGCCGGTGGGCTCGTTCCCCGAGGGCCGCAGCCCCGAGGGCATCGACGACCTCGCCGGCAATGTGTACGAATGGGTCGCGGACTGGTATCAACCCTATCCCGGCAATGCCTTTCCCAACATTCATTACGGGACCAAGAACAAAGTGCTGCGCGGCGGCTCGTGGTACGACTGCCTGTCGTACGGCTGCGGCCTGAGTTCCCCGGCCTACAATCGCAGCCGGTTCGCTCCCGAGATCAAAAACAAAGGATTCGGATTCCGATGCGCACGGTAACCCTTCCACTCCTGCTGTGCTGGACGCTTGCCGCCTGCACGCCAATCCCTCCCGGGATGGTCTTGATCCCCGGCGGTCCCTTCATCATGGGCACCGACGACGTGGACACCGACCATCGCGCGGTGGAGCATGGCTTGATGAAACCCTGGTTTGAAGATGAACACCCCGCGCGTGTCGTGACCCTGCCCCCGTTTTACATCGACAGGTACGAGGTCACCCAAGGGGAGTATCAGACCTTCGTGCGGGCCACCAGGCGCTCTCCCCCGCCCGGATGGCAGAACACGCACCACCCCCCGGGTCTCGCCCGCCATCCGGTGGTCTCCGTGACCTGGGCCGATGCCGATGCCTACTGCCGTTGGGCGGGCAAGCGATTGCCGACCGAGGCGGAATGGGAGAAAACCGCACGCGGATTCGAAGGCCGGCGCTATCCCTGGGGCGATCGCTTCGAACCGGGACGGGCCAATATCGGCGGCGCCAAGAATGGCCCGACCGTCGTCGGGAGCTATCCGAGCGGCCAGACCCCTGAGGGCGTGCACGATCTGACGGGCAATGTGTGGGAGTGGACCGCAGACTGGTACGCGCCGTCGGCCAAATCGGAACCGCCATCCGGCGGGCAGACCGCCCGCGCCTTGCGCGGGTCATCCTGGTCCGGCGTGGGCCACTTCGCTCCCGAAATCCTCCAACCGATTTTGGCGCATAACGCGCGCGGCAGCTTCCGTTTGTACGCCGATCCCGAGGGCCGGCTCAACGACGTGGGATTTCGCTGCGTGAAGTGAGACCGGTATCGCTCAGAGCAGTCCGCGCTTGCGAAGAAACTCGGCATCCACCTTCTCCGGCGGACGATCGGGATCGCTCATCAGCCGTTCCACAAATTTGCCGATCAGATCGGGCTCCAGGTTGACCATCGCGCCGGGAGCTTTGAGCCCGAGCGTGGTGACCTGTGCGGTGTGCGGGATGATCGCCACGCTGAACGTCTTGTCGGTGAGCGCATTGATCGTCAGACTCACCCCGTCCACCGTCACCGAGCCCTTGCCCACGCAGTAGCGGAGCACCTCGCGCGGGCCTTCGATGGTGAGGACCACCGCGTTCCCCTCCGGCGTGCGGCCCACCACGCGTCCCACCGCCTCGACGTGCCCGCTGACCAGGTGCCCGCCCAGCCGATCGCCCAGGCGCATCGCGCGCTCCAGGTTCACGCCGTCCCCCGCCGCCAGCGCGCCCAAAGTGGTCACGCGCAAGGTTTCCGGAGAAACGTCCACGACGAATCCGTTCTCGACCGGACGAACAACGGTCAGACACACGCCGTTGACCGTAATGCTCTCGCCGATCTGCATCCCGTCGATGACACGGCGGGCCAGAATGGTCAGGGTCGCCGATTGCAGGCCGCGGTCGAGGGCCTGCACCACGCCGAGTTCTTCGACCAATCCCGTGAACATTCAGACGTCTCCCCGTAAATTGAAGAAGTGGTGGGTGGGGCCGGTGCCGCGACCGATGGCCAAGCCATGGCGGATCGCCTCCGTGACATAGGCCTTGGAGCGCCGCACGGCGGCGTCGAGCGACTCGCCGCGCGCCAGATGAGCGGCAATCGCCGCCGAATAGGTACACCCGGTCCCGTGCACGCCCCTCGTCTCAATCCGCTCGCCTGCGAACAGGGTCCAGGACACGCCGTCGTACAGCACGTCGGTGGCCGGCGCGCCGGATAGGTGCCCGCCTTTCAACAGGACGGCGCGCGGACCGAATGTGAAGACCGCCGCCGCCGCGGCCTTGGCGTCGTCGAGCGTCCTGATCGTCATCCCGGTGAGGCGCTCGGCTTCCGGCACATTGGGCGTCACCACCTGAGCCAACGGAAACAACTCACGGGTCAGTCCCTCGATGGCCGAGTCTTGAAGTAACGTGGCCCCGGACGTGGAGACCATGACGGGGTCGACGACGAGGTGCGGCAGGTTCCGCTCGCGCAGCCGCTTGGCCACCCGCTGCACGATCTCGGCTGAATACAACATGCCGGTCTT
>JBDSOK010000105.1:0-2687 GCA_039914845.1 Nitrospiria bacterium
ACGCAATGCTCTCCGGCGACGGGCCGATGAAGGTGTAGCCCGCCGCGCCGCAGGCTTCGGCGAATTGCGCGTTCTCCGCCAGAAACCCGTAGCCGGGATGGATGGCTTCCGCGCCCGAGATCTCCGCAGCGCTCAGGATATTGGGAATATTGCGATAGCTCAGACCGGCGTCGGGCGGTCCGATGCACACGCGCTCGTCGGCCAGCTTGACCGCCAGACTCTCGGCGTCCGCTTCGGAATACGCCACCACGGTCTGAATACCCAAATCGCGGCAGGAGCGAATGATGCGCAACGCGATCTCGCCGCGATTGGCCACCAGAATTTTTTTGAACAGCGCGCCCATAACTAGCCCGGATTATTTATGAAGGTTCGTCGCGAAACCGCGTAGACGCCAGCGAAACGGGCGCTCGGAGCCACGAAGGAGGGAGGCGTACTCTCTGCAGTACGCTGACCAACTGAATGGCGAGATCGCCCGTTGGAGCGGCGTCTTCGCGGTTGTAGCAGAAGGTTCATGAATAGTCCGGGCTAGGTCGGGTCGATCCGGAATAGCGCTTCGCCATACTCTACCGGCCGCGCATTTTCGGCGCAGACCTGCACCACCACGCCGTCCGCCTCCGACTCGATCTCGTTGAGCAGCTTCATGGCTTCGACGATGCAGAGGATCTGCCCGCGGCGGACCCGGTCCCCCACCTCCACGTAAGGTGCCGCGCCCGGCGAGGCGGAGCGGTAGAACGTGCCCACGATCGGCGAGCGGATGATCACGCCCGTGTCGGAGGCCGCCTCGGCGCCTGTCTCACGCAGATCCGGCGGGGCGCCCTGATTCGTATGATGCCCCACCGTCACCGCGCTTTCCATGATCGGGCGCGACGGCGCGGGGGCGGGCCGGCAAATCTTGATCCGCACGCCGGACCGCTCCCATTCCAGCTCCGTCAACTCGCCGGCCTTCACCAAATCGATCAGGTCCTTGATGTCTTTGAGATTCATGGGCCCTTCACGCGCTCGACATAGGCCTTGGTCCGCGTGTCCACCTTGATGATCGTGCCTTGATCGATGTGAAACGGCACCTTGACCACCGCCCCCGACTCCAACGTCGCGGGCTTGGTGCCCCCGGTCGCGGTGTCGCCGCGAATGCCGGGCGCCGTCTCGACGATCTTCAATTCCACGAAGAGCGGCAGGTTGACGCCCAGCGGCTTGCCTTTGCAAAACACGATGTCCACCTCCATGTTCTCCTTCAAGAACTGCCAACTGTCGCCCAACTGCGTCTTCGACAGGAAGAGCTGCTCGTAGGATTTCACGTCCATGAAGTGAAACTCGCCTTCCTGCAGATAGAGATATTGCATCCGCTTCTCTTCCACCTGCGGTTCCTCGAACTTTTCCCCCGAGCGAAAGGTGCGCTCCAGGACGTTACCGGTCTTGAGATTTCGCATCTTCGTCCGCACGAAGGCGCCGCCCTTGCCGGGCTTCACGTGCTGATAATCGATGATTTCCATCGGCTCCCCGTCCACTTCCAATTTCAAGCCGCCCCGAAAATCGGTGGTCGTAATCACTGACGCATATCCTTTACTGGATGAAGGCCGGGGTGATCGTCACATCAGGCCTGCGGATGACCGCCCTGGGGCCCGCGAAGATGCCGGATCGCGGCCTGGATGCCCAAGACATAGCTCTGCGCCCCGAATCCGCTGATCTGTCCGATCGCGACCTGTGCGATATACGAGCGACGGCGAAAGGCCTCACGGCGATGGATATTGGAGAGATGGAGATCGATCGTCGGGATCTGGACCGCCGCAATCGCGTCGCGAATGGCGATGCTGGTGTGGGTGAAGGCCCCCGCGTTGATGAGGAGGGCATCGACACGCCCGTGCGCGCCCTGAATCCACGTGACCAACTCGCCTTCATGATTGGATTGACGGATCTCGACCTCCACGCCCGCGTCTTTGGCGGCTCCACGGATGAGGTCATCAAGCACGGCCAAAGTCATCGATCCGTAGACCTCGGGTTCCCGGATGCCGAGCAGATTGAGGTTCGGCCCGTGCAGGACCAACAGGCGAATCATCGCGGCGCCGATCTACAACTCCTTCGCAAGCTGAGGCACGGAGTACCGCAGCAAGAACCGGCCTTTGCCGGTGTTCCCCTCGCGCGCGAACGCCATGACCAGAAAATACTGCGGCGTCACCCGCCGGAACAGCAAGGTCCGACTGTCGCTGAAAATGGGGCATTCCTGAGTGGACCCGAAGGACAGGCTGCCGGAGACCCGGTCCATCTCCCGCCACAGGCTGCAATACTCGGCGGCCACGAGCTGCCAATCGACGGCGGACGTCCGCTTGGCTTCATCGACGACGATCCCGTCCACGCCGATGAGCGCCACACCCTCGGCGTCTTCCACTCCATCCAACAGATTTTGTAATGAGGCGGAGAGGCTCATACGCGACGTCGCTCCGCGATGCGGGCCAGCCACGCTTCCAGACGTCCGATCACCGCGTCATGCCGGGAACGACCCCCGCCGGACGCGACGAGCTCGCGCTCAACCGTGACGGCGTCGGAGTCAACGGGCGGTCGCTTGCCGAGGACATGACTGAGCACGTCGGCTTTCACGTCGGGCCCGGCCCCCCGTTGAGGCGTGAGCAGGCGGTGCAAGGTGAGCGCATTCTCCAATTTGGTCGCCGCCTCGGAATCTCCGGGGTTCCGCT
>JBDSOK010000185.1:0-7583 GCA_039914845.1 Nitrospiria bacterium
AACGCGACGCTCAGCAGGCCCTGTTCCTCGCAACACGCGACCCGGGCGGAGATATTCAAAAACGGGGTGGGCGACAGCGCCCCCCGCTTGACCACGCGGATGACCCCGCGCTGCTCGACCACAAAGAGGCGTCCGCTGCCGTCGCCGGCGTGGGCGATGTGCACCGGCTGGATCAACCCGCCCACCCGCCGCTCCAGCGACAGCGCCGGCCATTCGCCGGTCGTTTGGCCCAGTGCGGCAGGGAGCGGAGTGCAGTGGATGGCCACGAGGGCCCAAGCGAGGCTCCCTATCGCCCGTGGGAGATTCATGCGCCGTTTCCTCCTGATCGGTCTTCTGAGCCTCAAGCCTAACAGCGCCATGTTGCGGGTTTGTTGCGGGCGATGCCGCCGCCTCGATTCGCGCGCGTTGACGACGGTATTCCGCTCGTAGTATGGTGTGGGCCATGAATGGTCGTATCCGTAACGGGATGCACGTCGTGATCGTGTGGAGCACGATGCTCGCGCTCTCGGTCCTGCCGTTCGTACACGCGCATGCGGGGGTTGCGTGGTCCGCCCACGCGGGTGATCACGCGCATCCCCCGGTCATTCACTCCGTCTTTACTCCCGATGAAGCCGCTCACCCGCCGGAAGAGCCTGAGCTTCGCAGCTCCGGCGCGGTGCTCGCGCTCGCCGCCCACGAACTCGGCCACGAAATCGAATTGGCCTCGAGTGCGACCGCCACATCCACGGTCTTCGGAGTCTTCGCTCCGGCAGTCCTGCTGCCGGACGTGACCTCGATCCGACAACCGGCTCAGGCCGAGGGGGCGCCGTCGGCCGGCATCCTCGATGTGGCGAGCGCTCCACGCGCTCCTCCAATTTCTCCTCTCTCCTAAGTACCCCCGATCTCAGGTTGTGATCTCGACCCACGCGTTGGGTTCGTGCGGTCTTTGAACGAAAGCAACCGTTTTCGTCGGTGTCGTGAATGACGAGTCAACCGTCCCGGACGGATCAGTTGATCCGTATCAGTATCCGGAACGAGAACGCCTATTCATGTTTTGAGAAGAACTCGGAGGATGTATGGCTGTCTCAGCGATTGTCGTATGGGGTGTGCTCATGATGTCCATCGGGCTTGCGAGCTGCGCCGCCAACCGGCCGGAGGCCACGCAGCCGAGTCCCCGTCCCCTCGGTCGCGATGTTCCGGCCTTTCAGGCCGGCCCTCCCCCTGTTCGAGAGCCGGCCGAGTTCGAAGAACCGGTCGGCGCGATCACCGTTCGGCAGGCGGTGGCGCTGGCGTTGATGCGCAATCCCGAATTACAGGCCTTCTCCTGGGAGGTGCGAGCGCGTAACGCCGACGCGCTCCAGGCCGGCCGTCTTCCCAATCCCGCGCTGACCGCGGATCTGCAAGACATCGGTTCGTCGAACGCGTCCGCGGAGAGCGTGCCTCAGCCGCAGGCCAATCTGACGATCAGCCAACTGATCGAGCTGGGCGGCAAGCGGGGAAGACGAGCCGAGGAGGCGTCCCTGGCGCGCGATCTGGCCGGATGGGAGTACGAGCGCAAGCGGATCGATATTATCGCGCGGGTCTCCCAATCCTGCACCGACGTACTTGGCGCGCAGCAACAACTCGCCCTCGCGGACGAGATGATGCGCTTGGCGGAGCACGTCGTGGAGATCGTCTCCGCGCGGGTGAGCGCGGGAAAGGTGGCGGCGGTTGAGGAGATCAAGGCTCAGGTGGCGCTGTCCACCGCGAGGATCGAACGCGACCGTGCCGCGAACGACGTGGAAACCGCCCGGGGCCGATTGGCCGCGACGTGGGGGAGCGCGACCCCCCGGTTTGAGAAGGCGGAGGGAACGCTCGGGCCCGCGTCGCCGATTCCCCCGTTGTCCGAACTCGCCGACCGCCTCGGACAGTCTCCCGCGCTGGCTCGCTGGCCGGCGGAGATGGCGCAACGACGCGCTGCGCTCGATCTGGCGCGCGCGCGGGCGATCCCCGACCTCACCGTGCTCGGAGGGTATCGCCGATACGACACCACCGGCGATTCGACGTTCACGGCCGGCCTTTCGATGCCGTTTCCGATCTTTGACCGCAATCGAGACGGCATCCAAGCGGCGCGCGACCGGCTGGCCAAGGGGGACGCCGAGCGACAAGCCGAACACGCGAGGGTCGCGCTGGCGTTGGCCGAATCTTACCGGGCGCTCGCCTCGGCGCAGAGGGAGGCGACGGCGATTGACGAGCGGATCCTGCCGGGCGCGCAAGCCGCGTTCGATGCCGTCAACGACGGGTACCGGATCGGCAAGTTGGGGTTGCTCGAAGTGTTCGATGCCCAGCGCACGCTGTTTCACGCCCGATCGCAACACCTCAGGGCCTTGATCACCTACCGGATCGCCGTGGCTGAGGTGGAGCGACTCACCGGTGAGTCGCTCCACGCGACGAGCGGTCACGCATCAGTTGAGGAGTCACCATGACCGGGAAGCCGACGATCCGACTGTTCGCGACGCTGTTGACCGGGACGGTTCTCGCCTCCGTGATCGGTTGCACCGACGGTCCGACGCGGACGCCGGAGGACGCGGCTCAGCCGCAGGAGGGGACACCGGCCGCGGACCAGCCCAAAGGCCCTCACGGCGGACGCCTGTTCTTGGACGGGGATTTTCAGGTCGAGGTCACGATTTACGAGCGGGGCGTCCCTCCCCAGTTCCGCGTCTATTCATTCGAAAACGGAAAACCCGTTGATCCCGCTGAGGTGGCGCTGGCGATCACGTTGAGCCGCCTCGGGGGGCGGATCGATGAGATCGGGTTTTCGAAGGAGGCCGATTATCTGCGAGGCGACAAGGTCGTGGACGAACCGCACTCGTTCGACGTGCAGATCATGGCCCAGCGCCAGGGCAAGACCTCCCGATGGCAATACGCCCAGATCGAGGGGCGCGTGCAGATGCCCTCCGAGGTCGCCGCGGCCACCGGGATCGACGTTGAGGCCGCCGGCCCGGCCCGGATGAAGGACGTCCGTGCGTTCTCCGGCGAGATCGGGCTCGACAAGAACCGGGTGGCGCATGTGGTGTCCAGGCTCGCGGGAGTGGTTGCGGAGATTCCGAAACGCCTGGGCGATCGGGTCAAAAAGGGCGACGTGATCGCGGTGTTGGACAGCCGCGAACTGGCCGAGTCCAAGAGCGAATATATCGAATCGGTGCACCGCCTGGAATTCGCCCAAGCCGCGTTTGTGCGAGAGGAAGAGCTGTGGAAGAAGAAAATTTCCGCCGAACAGGACTATCTGGTCAGTCGCCACGCATTGGAGGAGGCTGAGATCGTGAGGCAGGTGGCGGAGCAGAAGCTGCTGGCGCTGGGGTTGTCCGCTGATGTCCTGACGGCGCTGGCCGTTGAGCCGGGGGGACGGGTGATTGACCGAAAAGTCCGCGCGCCGTTTATCGCGCACGCGCTCACCCGGTATGAGATCCGCTCGCCATTGGACGGCATGCTGATCGAAAAGCACGTGGCGGTCGGCGAGGCGATTTCCGGGGATGCCGAGATGTTTCTGGTCGCCGACCTCTCCACGGTCTGGGGAGAATTCACCGTGCACGCGAAGGACCTGTCCGCGGTGCGGATCGGTCAGCCCGTCACCGTGCGATCCCAAGACCTGGGACTTGAAGCTCGCGGACGGGTGTCCTACATCGGGTTGCTGGTGGGAGAGCAGACGAGGACCGCGACAGCGCACGTGGACATCCCGAACCCCAAGGGACTCTGGCGCCCCGGCTTGTTTGTGACCGTGGAAGTCGTCCAGGAGGAAGTCGAGGTGCCGGTGGCGGTGCGGGCCGAGGCCCTCCAGACCTTCCGGGACTGGGACGTGGTGTTTGTCCGGTACGGCGATCAGTTCGAGGCGCGTCCGGTGGAACTGGGGCGACGCGACGGACCGTGGGTGGAGATCCGATCCGGACTCGCGCCGGGCGAGTCCTACGCAGCCCGAAACAGTTTCGTGCTGAAGGCCGACCTCGGCAAGTCGGGAGCGTCGCATGATCACTGAGGCCGAGAACGGACGCGCGTTCGATCCCGGGCCGGGGAGGGGCGGTGTGTTCGAGCGCCTCATCGCATGGTCCATCGGTCACCGCTGGTTCGTGCTTGCGGCCACCGTCGCGGTCGCGGCGCTCGGCGTCTACAACTACCAGCGGCTTCCCATCGACGCGGTCCCCGATATCACCAACGTCCAGGTCCAGATCAACACCGAAGCGCCTGGATTCTCGCCGTTCGAAGCGGAGCAGCGCATCACCTTTCCCCTCGAGACGGTGATGGCCGGGCTGCCCCGCCTCAAAGAGACCCGATCGATTTCCCGATACGGACTGTCGCAAGTCACGGTCATCTTTGCGGACGGGACGGACATCTATTTCGCCAGGCAATTGGTGAACGAGCGGATCCAAGAAGCCAAGGGAAAACTCCCTCCCGGTGTTGAACCGGCCATGGGGCCCATTGCCACGGGCCTGGGGGAGATCTTCATGTACACGGTCACGGGGCCTCCTTCCTACACGCAAACCGACCTGCGGACGATCCATGATTGGGTCATTCGACCCCAGCTCCGGACCGTGCACGGGGTCACCGAAGTGAACACGGTCGGCGGGTACGAGAAGCAGTTTCACGTGACGCCCTATCCGGACAAGCTGATGGCCTACGGCCTGACGATGCCACAGGTGGTGGAGGCCCTGGCACGGAACAATGCCAACGTGGGAGCGGGCTACATCGAGCACCGGGGCGAACAGTACCTGATCCGAGTACCCGGCCAGGTGGCCGGCCTGGACGAGATACGCCGGATCGTGGTGGGGACTCGGCGAGGCACTCCTATCTATGTTCAGGATGTCGCGGACGTCTTGGTGGGGAAGGAACTCCGGGCCGGAGCCGCGACCGAGAACGGCAGGGAGGTCGTGCTCGGCACCGTCTTCATGCTCGTGGGAGAGAACAGTCGCACGGTCTCCCACGCGGTGGCCGGCAAGATGGTCGAGATCAACCGAACCCTGCCGGACGGCGTGGTCGCCGCCACGGTGTACGATCGGACGACCCTGGTCGATGCGACGATCCGGACCGTGAAAACCAACTTGGCGGAAGGGGCCGTGCTGGTCATGGTGATCCTCTTCCTCTTTCTGGGGAACATCCGGGCCGCCGTCATTACGGCGCTGATCATTCCGCTCTCGATGCTCTTTACGATCACCGGGATGGTGGCCAACCGGGTGAGCGCGAATTTGATGAGCCTCGGGGCGCTGGACTTCGGCATCATCGTTGACGGCGCCGTGGTCATCGTGGAGAACTGCGTGCGGAGGTTTTCCGAGGCGCAGCGGCGTCTGGGGCGCGGACTGAACCCGGCCGAGCGCATGGAGATCGCCTTCAGTGCGGCGAGCGAGACCCGGAGGCCGCTTATCTTCGGTCAGCTCATCATCATGATCGTGTACTTGCCCATCCTGACCCTCACCGGCGTGGAAGGCAAGATGTTCATCCCGATGGCGTTTACGGTGATCGCCGCGCTGATCGGCGCGATGATCCTTTCCGTGACGTTCGTCCCCGCCGCCGTCGCGTTGTTCTTGTCCGGCCGGTTTTCCGAGCACGACAACCGGGCGGTCCGTTGGGCGAGACAGGCGTACCTCCCGCTGTTGACCTGGGCGTTGCGGAACCGGCTGCCGGTGGTGACGGGCGCGGTCGCGCTGGTCATTCTCTCCGGCGCGCTCGCGGGCCGGATGGGCAGCGAATTCATCCCGAGTCTCGATGAGGGCGATATCGCCATGCACGCCCTGAGGATCCCGGGAACCAGCCTGACCCAGTCGATCGACATGCAGCGGTTCTTGGAGGAGGCGGTCAAGGAATTCCCGGAAGTGCGGCGCGTGTTCGCCAAGATCGGCACGCCCGACATCGCCACCGATCCCATGCCGCCGAGCGTCGCGGACAATTTCATCATGCTCAAACCGCGATCCGAGTGGCCTGATCCGAAACGCCCCAAGGCCGACCTGGTGCGCGCCATCGAAGCGCGCGTCAAGCAAGTTCCGGGGAACAACTACGAGTTCACGCAACCGATCCAGATGCGGTTCAACGAATTGATCTCAGGGGTTCGCAGCGACGTGGCGGTCAAGATTTTCGGCGACGACATGGAGGTCTTGATGGAGACCGGCGAAGCGATCGAGGATGTCCTGGGGAAGATCCCCGGCGCGTCAGACGTCAAGGTCGAACAAGTCACGGGGCTTCCGGTCCTCACGATCGAGATGGACCGGGCCGCGATGGCGCGGTACGGACTGAACGTCGCCGACGTCCAGGAGGTGGTGGAGGTCGCCTTGGGGGGCAAGCGCGTGGGGCAGGTCTTTGAAGGCGATAAGCGGTTCGACCTGGTGGTCCGTCTCCCCGAGGCGATGCGGACGGACATCGACGCGCTCAAACGCATTCCGCTGCCGCTTCCCTCGCCAGACGTCGGGTCCGCTCCCTTGTCGCATGCCGATCGTGGAACCGGCCAATCCTCGCGCTCCTACCTTCCCCTCGGCGCGGTGGCCGACTTCAAGATCGCTCCCGGTCCCAACCAGATCAGCCGGGAAAATGGGAAACGCCGGGTGGTGGTGACCGCGAACGTCCGGGGCCGTGATCTCGGGTCGTTCGTGTCGGAGGCCCAACAGGCGATCGAGGATCAGGTCCCGGTCCCGGCGGGATACTGGACGAGTTGGGGCGGGCAGTTCGAGCAGATGCTCTCGGCGGCTCGGCGGCTTCAAGTGGTGGTGCCCGTTGCGCTCGCATTGATCTTTGGCTTGTTGTTCATGACCTTTGGAACGACCAAGGATGCCCTCGTGGTGTTCACCGGCGTTCCGCTGGCGCTCACCGGCGGGGTGGCGGCGCTCTGGCTGCGGGATATCCCGCTGTCCATTTCCGCCGGGGTGGGATTCATCGCGCTCTCCGGCGTCGCGGTGCTGAACGGCCTGGTGATGATTTCCTTCATGAACACATTGCGCTCGACAGGGATGCCGCTCGACCAGGCGATCTCGCAGGGCGCCATCACCAGGCTTCGCCCCGTCCTGATGACGGCCTTGGTCGCGTCGTTGGGCTTTGTCCCCATGGCGCTGTCGACCGGGATCGGGGCGGAAGTTCAACGGCCGCTGGCCACGGTGGTGATCGGCGGCATCCTTTCTTCTACGGCGCTGACGCTGTTGGTCCTGCCGGTCCTCTACCGGATCGTTCATGCCAAAGCGGGAACAGAGGCCGCCGCGTGACCGAACGAATGCTGATGGAGGTGGTCGCTATGCCGACAAACCGTCGTGATCTCGTCCGGCTGTTTTCTCTCTCGAAAGGAGATTGTCAATGAGGCGATGCCAGATCTATGTCTTCGCGGGAGTTCTCAGCCTGCTGGGCGCGCTGCTGGTTCAGGGCTGCGCGGCCATCCAACACGAAACGGAGGCGCATCCGATGACGATCACCACGCGGGATGCGGCGACTCTCCATCCCGGGAGTCGATATACCCTCAACCACCGGCATCTCGGCGCGGAGGAGAGCCGGCGCATCAACGAGCGGTTCGGCGCCGAGGCGACAAAGCCCCACGAACTGATTGCCTACTACGTCGCCACACGGCATCCGAAGCGGATGACCGGGACGTCGGGCACCGT
>JBDSOK010000192.1:0-5099 GCA_039914845.1 Nitrospiria bacterium
GGCGAGGGCCTGCAGGTGCTCGCCGGAACCCGGCTCCGATACATCCTGGCCTCCATTACCAAGAACCGGATGTTGGGAATGGGCGCGGGCGCGTTCATCACCGCGATTCTCCAGAGCAGCAGCGCCACCACCGTGATGCTGGTCGGCTTCACCGGTTCCGGTCTGCTCACCCTGCGCCAAACCATGGCGGTGATTCTCGGCGCGGACATCGGGACCACGCTGACCGTGCAACTCCTGGCCTTCCCCATCTATCATTACGCCCTCGGCATCGTGGCGGTCGGATTTCTGCTGTTCTTCCTGGGGCGCGACCGACGCACGAAGACGGTGGGCACCGCGACGTTGGGATTCGGCCTGATCTTCCTCGGGCTGCGCTCGATCTCGTCGGGCATGGCGCCGCTGGCCGATTCGCCCCAAGTGGGGACCCTGCTCGTCGCCCTCGGTGACCAACCGCTGCTCGGCATTGTGGTGGCGGCGCTGCTCACCGCGCTGCTGCACAGCAGCGCGGCCACGCTCGCCATCGCGCTGACGCTGGCCGGGCAAGGCCTCCTCACGTTGCACGCCACCCTGCCGATCATCCTGGGCGCCAACATCGGCACCTGCGCGCCCGCCCTGATTGCCAGCGTCGGCGGCTTGCCGGAAGCCAAGCGCGTGGCCGTGGCGCACACCGTGTTCAAAGTCGCGGGGGTGGCGCTGGTCTACCCCATCCTCGGTCTGTTCGAATCATGGGTCGCCGCGTCGGCAGGCGATCTGCCGCGTCAGATTGCCAACGCGCATACGCTCTTCAATCTCGGGCTTGCGGTCGTCTTTCTTCCGTTTACAACGCCCTTCGCCAACGTCGTCTCGCGGATGGTGCGCGAGCGGCCCCAGGCCGACGAGTGGGCGCAGCCCAAGTACCTGGACCCGCACGTCCTCGACGTGCCCTCGCTGGCCCTGGGGCAGGCGACCCGCGAAGCCCTGCGGATGGCCGATCTGGTGCACGAGATGGTGCGGGATACCATCCGCGTCTTTCAGGACGGCGATCAGGAACTGCTGGAGGAGATCGAACGCAAGGAAGATTGGGTCGACCGGCTCAACCGCGACATCAAGCTGTACATCACCAAGCTCTCGGAGAAATCGCTGACCAAAGAGCAACTCGACCGCGAAATGGTGCTGCTCGCGGTGATCAACGATCTGGAAAACATCGGCGACATCGTGGATAAGAATCTCATGGAATTAGCCAAGAAAAAACTGTATAAGGATCTCAGGTTCTCGGATACCGGCCTGCGCGAGATGGTCGATCTGCACCGGCAAGTGCTCAAGAATTTCGAGCGCGTCATCGCGGCGTTTGCCAGCCAGGACCCGGAAGTGGCCAAGCGGGTCATCGAAGAAAAAGCGAAGATCAGTCAGAAGGAGCGCGAATTGAAGCAGGCCCATATCCACCGCTTGCACGCGGGCCTGCCCGAGTCCATCGAGACCAGCGCCATCCACTTGGACGTGCTGACCAATTTGAAACGTATCAATTCCCACGTCACCAACATCGCCTATCCCCTGGTCGAGCAGGCCCCGGTCGGCTGATGGAGCGCGGCCGGTTGCACGCGCTGCTCGAAGCCGTCCGCGACGGAGCCACGGACGTGCCGGCGGCGATGGACGCGTTGCGCCATTTCCCGTACGAGCCGCTGGGCTTCGCCGCGATCGATCATCATCGCGATCTGCGCCAAGGCGTGCCGGAGGCGGTGTTCTGCGAGGGCAAGACACCGTCGGAGGCCGCGGCGATCGTCACCCGGATGGCCGCTTCCGGCGCGCCGGTGCTCGCCACGCGCGCCGATGCCCTCACCGCGCGGGCGATTCGCCGCGCGCTGCCCGCGGCGGTGTATCATCCCCGCTGCCGCATGGTGGTCTTCGCCCCGCGACCGGCGGCCGCCGATGACGCGGTGGCGATCGTCACCGCCGGCACATCCGACGGGCCGGTGGCGGAGGAAGCCGCGGTGACCGCCGGCGCCCTCGGCAGCGCGGTGCGCATGATCTGCGACGTGGGCGTGGCGGGGGTCTACCGTCTGCTGGATCAGTTGGAGCAACTGCGCTCGGCGCGGGTCGTCATCGTGGTCGCGGGCATGGAGGGCGCCTTGCCGAGCCTGGTGGGCGGCCTGGTGCCTCAACCGGTGATCGCGGTGCCGACCAGCCGGGGATACGGCGCGCACTTCGGCGGATTGGCGCCCCTGCTCGCCATGCTCAATTCCTGCGCGCCCGGCGTGGCCGTGGTCAATATCGACAATGGATTCGGCGCCGGCGTGTTGGCGCACCGCATCGCACGAGCCGCCGCGACGGAGCGGACGACGGAGCGCACCGCGGTGACCCCGCGACCGGCGCCCCGCGCGCTTCGCAGCGGGCGGGCCCACCGTTAACCTGGACACTCTATGAAAATTGCGTATTTCGATTGTTTTTCGGGCATCAGCGGCGACATGGTGCTGGGGGCGTTGATCGACTCCGGGTTGAGTCTCAAGCGCCTCGAAGAGGCCCTCGCCCCGCTCAAGCTTCCGGGATACCGCCTGTCGGCGAAGACGGTGGAGAAGGCCGGCATCCGGGCGACCAAGGTCGATGTGGTGGTGGATGACCGGAAAGTTCCCATCCGGGATTATCCGCAGATGGCCGCGGTCTTCCAGCAGGGCCGTCTGAGCCGCACCGCGGAGGCCACCGCGCTGAGCATTTTGGAGCGGCTTGCCCGCGCCGAGGCGCAGGTCCACGGCCGGAAGCTCTCGCAACTCCATTTCCACGAACTGGGCGGCGTCGACACGCTGGTCGATATCGCCGGCGCGGTGTTGGGGCTCTCGCTGCTGGGAGTGGACGAGGTCTACGCATCGCCGCTGAATTTGGGCGGCGGCATGACCCGTTCCGCGGCGTTTCCGATTCCGGCGCCCGCCACGGCCAATCTCCTGACCGGCGTGCCGGTGTACTCCTCGGGAATCGATCGCGAGCTCACCACCCCCACGGGCGCCGCCATCATCAGTTCGCTGGCCAAGGGCTTCGTCCCCTTCCCGGCGTGCCGGGTCGAAGCGATCGGCCACGGCGCCGGCGAGACCGAACTGCCGGCCACGCCCAACGTGCTCCGGCTGTTCTTGGGCGAGATCGTGTCCGATCGGATCTGGGGCGAAGACCGGGTGGTCCATCTCGAGACGAATGTGGACGATACCAACCCGCAGATCTACGACTATTTGACCGAACGCCTGCTGGCCGCCGGAGCGATCGAAGTCTTTCTGACCCCGGTGATCATGAAAAAGGGGCGGCCCGCGATCACGATCAGCGTGCTGGGGCGCGCTGAGTACAGTACGCGGCTGACCCGAATCCTCTTCGATGAAACATCCACGCTGGGTGTGCGGGTGCAGGATGTCAACCGGGTTGTCCTGCCGCGCACCACCCAGACCGTCTCGACCCCGTGGGGCCGGTTGCGGGTCAAAATCACCCGGAACGATGGGCACGAAGAAATGCGGCCGGAGTACGACGATTGCCGCGACCTGGCGCAGGCCACCGGACGTCCCTTGCGTGCGGTGATGCAGGAGGTCGGCGCGTTTTTGCGGACGCTGGTCGGCACGCCACCGCTCGAGGTGCCGTTCGGGCCGCCCTCGCTCCAAGAAGTCGTCAGTGAAGGCGGCATCGCCTGGGGTGAGCCGGTGGAAGGACAGGCCGAGGTCGAAGCGCCTGTTGCCGGGAGCCCATCCCCTCCGGCCGACGCACCCGACGGGCAAGCAGCGCCCCGGCGAAAATCGCGACGGCGCCGCCGCTCGCACGGGCGGCACAAGAAAACGCCGCCCCCGACATGACCCTCCTCATTCTCATCACCACCATCGTCGTCGCCATTCTGATCATCTTGGCGGGCAGCGCCCTCTTCACCAACGGGGTGGAGTGGCTGGGTAAACGCTTGGGCGTCTCGGATGGAATCGTGGGCAGCGTGTTCGCGGGCGTGGGCACCGCGCTGCCGGAGACCATCATTCCCGTCATTGCCATTTTCTTCGGCGAGGGAGCCGACCGCGAAGCCATCGGCGTGGGCGCGATCCTCGGGGCGCCGTTCATGCTCAGCACGCTGACCTTGCCGCTCTTGGGCGCGGGCCTCTTGGTCTTTGCCGCGATGGGCCGTCGGCCGTGGTCCTTCAAATTGGACGCGGGGGCGGTGGAGATCGATCTGCGATTTTTCCTGATCGGCTACGCCGCGGCGATCGCGGCCGCCTTCACACCGTCGCGAGCCGTGCACTTCGCGGTGGCGGCGGGTTTGATCATCCTCTATCTCGTGTATCTGCGCACGCTCATGGCTCACGACGTCGAAGGCCACGGGGAAGCCCTGGCGCCGCTCTATCTGGCCCGCCGGAGCGCCGACCCGCCGATGGCGCGCATTGCGATCCAAGTCGCCGCCGGATTGGCGGTGATCATCGGCGGCGCCCATCTCTTCGTCGGCACCATCCAGACCATCGCCACGATCGTCGGCGTCTCGCCCTTGCTGCTCTCGCTCCTCATTACGCCCGTGGCCACCGAGCTGCCTGAAAAGCTCAACAGTTTGATGTGGATTTTCCAGAAAAAGGACACGCTGGCGGTGGGGAACATCACCGGCGCGATGGTGTTTCAGGGGACCTTCCCGGTGGCGGTGGGATTGATCGGCACCCCTTGGCAGCTCGACCATTACGGCATGGTCAGCGCCTGGTTGGCCCTGCTGGTGGGCGCCGCACTCTATATGACGGTACGGTTGAAGGGGACCTGGCGACCGGCCTATCTCATGGCCGCCGCGGCGTGCTATATCGGATTCGGCATCTATATCTCCCAGTGATCGGCGTGGTAGAATGACGCGCCGTCAACCGGGGAGGCCGTGAAACAGAGCGTTCAAAAACGGGTCGTCACCTTGATCCTGATCGTCGGGATCTTGTCGCTGCTTCCCGGACTCGTGCTGGTGTACGTCATCGGCACCGCCACGTTGAAACGCACGATCGGCGCCAACTTCGAAGAGTTGGCGGATGTGACGGCCAAAAAACTCGATGAATTGATCACCCACCACGTCGAGCAAGCCGTCTTCTTGGCCGAGGTCCCGGACGTCATCCATACGGTGGAGAGGGCGAATGCGCGTCCTCCCGACGCGGAGG